>JASLXG010000104.1 GCA_030740435.1 Alphaproteobacteria bacterium
ATTGTGGCGGGTTCGCACGGGGTCTCCGTGGCGCGACCTGCCACTGGCTCTGGGCAAGTGGAACAGCGTCGAGGGCCCGAGGGATCGCATGTGCAGCTGATAGCGCCACAGAACGGACCGATCCTCCGCCTTCGCCTGATCCGGAAAGCGGCCGAAAAAAAGCGAAATCCCTTCGGTCATGTCCCTTTGCGAATGGACTGCACCCCTGATGTGAGACAGGGAAACTAGTGTCCCGATTCTGAAGTTTCGATGATTTTCTTTTGGTTTTCAGCGATCTCGATGGTGCGCAGACAGAAGCGCTTGATCGAGGCGAGGATGTCGTCAGCGGACTTTGTCCAGCGGAAGGGTTTGGGATTGCTGTTGACTGTGTCGATGTAGCTGAGGATGGCTTCTTCGAGTTCGCGGGTGGAGCGATGGACACCGCGCCGTAGCTGCTTTTCGGTGAGCAGAGCGAAGAAGCGCTCGGCTTGGTTCAGCCACGAGGCGCTGGTTGGCGTGAAGTGGATGTGCCAGCGGGGATGACGAGCGAACCATTTGCGGATCGTCGCCGTCTTGTGGGTGGCATAGTTATCCATCACCAAGTGGACGTCGATGTCGGTCGGGACGTTGGCCTCGATGGTGCGCAAGAACTTGAGAAACTCCTTGGCCCGATGACGCTGAAAGCAGCGCCCGATGACCTCGCCGGTGGCGACGTCGAGGGCCGCAAACAATGACGTCGTACCGTGGCGCTTGTAGTCGTGGCTGCACCGCTCCGGCTGGCCGGGACGCATCGGCAGTAGAGGTTGCGTACGATCCAAGGCCTGGACCTGGCTCTTCTCGTCGACGCTCAGCACCAGAGCGCGCTCGGGCGGCGCCAAGTAAAGGCCGACGATGTCGCGTACCTTCTCGACGAAGAAGGGATGGCTGGAGAGCTTGAACGTTTCGCTGCGGTGCGGCTGCAGCCCGAAGGCCTGCCAGATGCGGTGGATCGTCGAGGGCGCATGGCCCACCGCCGAGGCCATCGAGCGCAGGCTCCAATGGGTGGCATCGGGCGGTGTCTCCTCAAGAGTGAGGCGCACCACCTCGGCGACCTCGTCGTCGCCGATCTGACGCGGCGTTCCCGGCCGGGGCTCATCGTGGAGGCCATCGCACCGACGCTCGGCGAAACGTCGACGCCACTTGCCGACCGTATCTTCCGTCGCGCCAAGCTGGCGCGCGATTTCCTTGTTCTCACGCCCATCGCTAGCCAGAAGAACAATCCGCGCCCGTCGCGCCAGCCCCTGGGCCGTACTCCGACGACGCGCCAATTCCTCCAACTTCTGACGCTCCGACGCAGAAAGCTCAATCGCAACCGCCACTCGACCTCGTGCCATAATCAGCCTCCATGATTCAATCTACAATCATAGAAACTTTTCGATCAGGACACTAGGGACAAGTTGCGCTTGGAGGCATGACTGCCCTACGGCCAGCCATGCCTGCGGCTGATCTATCTCGAACTCCTCCGGCGAGCGGTAGTCGAGCGCCGAATGGAGCCGTTGGCGATTGTAGACCTGTTCGATGAATGCCCCAATGTTGTCGCGGGCTTCGGTGATATTGCGATAGGCCTGTCCTTCCACCTCTTCGGTCTTGAGGGTCTTCATGAAGCTCTCGGCCATGGCATTGTCGTAGGGGCAGCCGAGGCGGCTCATGCTCGGCAGGATGCCGATGGCGTCGAGACGGGCCACATAGTCGCCGCTGGCGTACTGCACGCCCCGATCGGAGTGATGGATCAGAGCGCCGGCGGTGATCTCGCGCCCGCTCAGCGCCATCTCCAGGGCATCGAGGGCGAGAGCGGTGCGCAGATGGTCGGCCAACGACCAGCCCACCACCCGGCGGCTGTAGGCACCCAGGATCACCGCCAGATAGGCGAAGGCCTCGGCCAGGCGCACATAGGTGATGTCGGCTACCCACAACTGATTGATAGCCATCGGTATCAGCCGCCGGGCCAAATTGGGGTAAATCCGAAAGCGGTGAGCGCTGTCCGTCGTCGCCGGAACGAAAGCCTTTCGCCGCAGACACAGCAAATTGTCCTCCCGCATCAGCCGGTTGACCCGCTTGTGGTTGACGCACCAGCCCTCGCGGCACAGCAGCGCGCCAATTCGCCGATAGCCGTAATGGCGATTGCCCAACGCCAGGCGCTGGATAACATCACGCAATTCCGTTTCTTCCCGGCGCGGCTCGCTGGCCCGCCAATGCCGGTAGTAGCCGGCCCGGCTCACCCCGGCGATCTCGCACATCCGTCTCACCGTCAATCCGCCTTGCCGCCGCGTCCACGCCTGGATAAGGGCGTGCACGCCGTCTCGCCAGGCCGATCGCTCGGCCGGGCTGACGCCTCGAGATGCTGCAAGGCTTCCTTGAAAAAATCCGCTTCCAGTGCCTGCTGGCCAACCTTCCGCTCCAACTCGGCAATCCGTTGACGCGCTTGCGCCAATTCCTGCCCGGGACCCTTGCCTGCCCTGCGCTTCGGCAATGCTCCGCCTCGACGGGCTCCCACAACAACCGTGCCTTTGCGCGGACGGCCCGGCGGCCGAAGCGCATCGGCGCCACCAGCGCGATAGGCGTTGCGCCATTCGTACAAAAGCTTGCGTCGCACCCCAAGCTCCCGTGCCAGAGCGCTGACGTTCTCTCCGGACTCCATGCGAGACACAGCCGATACCTTCAGTTCTCGGCTCAAAACAACTGCTCTACCACCGGACATGCGTTCCTCCTCTTGGAACTGTCCCTAATTTTATCTGTCTCACATCAGGGGTGCAGTCCAACCTCATCGACCCCATCGACCCCAGTTATCGACCCCAGTTATCCCTCCGCCGCCGCCTCCAGCGCCGCCAGGATGCGTGGCGGTGACATCGGCAGGGCGCGAAGCCGCACCCCGGTGGCGTCGCGCACGGCGTTGGCCACTGCCGCCAAGGTGGGCACGATGTTGGCCTCGCCGGCTCCCTTGACGCCATAGGGGTGCAAGGGGTTCGTGACCTCGACCAGCACGGCCTCGATCATCGGCAGGTCCGAGGCCACCGGCATGCGGTAATCGAGGAACGAGGGATTTTCGAGGTGACCCTCGGCGTCGTAGAGGTATTCCTCGTTGAGCGCCCAGCCGATGCCCTGGACCACGCCGCCCTGGATCTGGCCCTCGACGTAGCCGGGATGGACGGCCCGGCCCACGTCCTGGGCCGCGGTGGCGCGCAACACCGTCACCTTGCCGGTTTCCGGGTCGACCTCGACGTCGCACATCACCGTGGCCACGCCGGGACCCGAACAATCGGCGTTGACCGAGGCGCGGCCGCCGATGGGGCCGCCAGTGGTGGCCTTGGCGGCGGCGATCTGGGCCAGCGAGAGCGGCTCGAAATCGCCCACGTTGCTGCCCGCCGGCCTGGCCTCGCCGTCCTCCCAGGTGACGCCTTCGGGATCGACGTTCCACATCAGGGCGGCGCGCCGGCAGAGCTCGGCTATGACCTCGTTCGCGGTATTGATCACCGCCAGCCCGGTGGCCAGGGTCACCCGGCTGCCACCCGAGAGGAAAGTAAAGCCCACGTTGGCGGTGTCGGCCACGCTGATGCGCACGTCGTGATAGTCGATGCCCAGGGTCTCGGCCGCCATCATGGCCAGCGAGGCGCGGCTGCCGCTGAGGTCGGGGCTGCCGGTAGCCACCACCACGGTGCCGTCGTCGTTGACGTGCATGGTGGCCGAGGATTCGCCGCCGGCATTGAACCAGTAGCCCGAAGCCACGCCGCGCCCCTGGTTCTCGGCCAAGGGCGCCCGGTAGTGCGGGTGCGTCATCAGCGCCTCGACGGTCTCGGCATAGCCGATGTTCTTGAACGTCAAATCGAAAACCGTGGTGCTGCCGTTGCGGGCGGCGTTCTTGAGGCGCAATTCCAGCGGATCGATGCCCAGTTTGCGGGCCAGTTCGTCGAGCGTGCTTTCCACGGCATAGGTGGCGACCGGCGAGCCCGGCGCCCGATAGGCCGCGGCCTTGGGCCGGTTGACCACGACGTCGTAGCCCCGGGATCGGGTATTGGCCAGGTCGTAGCGGGTGAAGGCAACCATGCAGGCGTTGACCATCGGCGAGCCGGGGAAGGCGCCGGCCTGGTACATGAAGCTGGCCTCGGCCGCCGTGATGGTGCCGTCGGCGCTGGCGCCCAGCTTCACTTTCATGGCGCTGCCGGACGTCGGGCCCGAGGCCTTGAAAACCTCCTGGCGGTTCATGGCGAGCTTGACCGGCCGGCCGCTCTTGCGCGCCAGCACCAGCGCCACCGGCTCGACGTAGACCACGGTCTTGCCGCCGAAGGCCCCGCCCACCTCGGCCTCAGTCACCGTCAGGTCGGCCTGCTTCATGCCCACCAGCTTGGCGGTCATGGCGCGCACCGTGAAGTGGCCCTGGCTCGAACACCAGATCTCGCCGTGGCCCTGTTGGTCGTAGCGCGCCAGGCAGGCATGGGGCTCGATGTAGCCCTGGTGCACCGGTTGGGTGGTGAATTCCATCTCGACGATCTGGTCGGCCTGGGCAAAGCCCCGTTCCACGTCGCCGACCCCGAACTCGGCGTACTTGGCAACGTTGGAAGGCGTATCCGGGGCCGGCTCGAGGCCGCGGGTGATCATGTCCTCGTGCAACAAAGGCGCGCCCGGCTGCATGGCCTCGACCACGTCGATGACGTGGGGCAGCACCTCGTAGTCGACCTTGATGAGCTTGAGCGCCCGGGCCGCCACACGGGCGCTGGTGGCGGCCACGGCGGCCACGGTGTGGCCCTCGTATAGCGCCTTTTCCCGCGCCATGACGTTGCGGCTGATGTGGGCGAAATTCGCTTCCAGCCGGTTGGGTCCGACGTAGGCAAAGGGCAGTTCGGGAAAATCGGCCGCCGTGACCACTGCCTTGACGCCGGCCAGCGCCTCGGCCTTGGAGGTATCGATGCCGAGGATGCGAGCGTGGGCGTGCGGGCTGCGCAGAATGCGGCCGACCAGCTGGCCTGGCAGCGAAAAATCGGCCGCGAAGCGGGCCGCGCCCGTGACCTTGTCGACCCCGTCGGGACGCACCGGACGGCTGCCCACCCACCGATAAGTTTTTTCGGCCTCGTCGTTCATGGCGAATTCCCAAACTCCTGGCAATGACTACGCGGCGGCATGATATGGGCCGGGATGCCAAGGACACAAGAGAGCCGCTTGCCTGCCGGCGGGCGAGGCGAAATACTGCCTGTTCCAAAGCAAGGACCAGAATCCATGGATCTCGAGTATTCCGACAGGCACAAGGCGCTGCAGGAAGAAGTCCGGCGCTTCATCACCGAGCACGGCGAGCACTCGCCCAAGACCGGCGGCGGTCGCAAGCGGCCCGACCAGCAGGCCTTGGACTGGCAGCGCCTACTGCTGGAAAAGGGCTACGTCGGCCGTTCGATTCCCACCGAGTACGGCGGCTTGGGGGCGGAGCCCGACGTTCTGGTCACGGCCATCATAGCCGAGGCCTTCAACCAGGCCGGCCTCTCGCCCGGCCTCATGAACCAGGGCATCTCGATGCTGGTGCCGACGCTGCTGGAGGTCGGCACGGAGGAGCAGCGCCGACGCTGGATCGAGCCCACCATGCGGGGTGACATCATCTGGTGCCAGGGCTATTCCGAACCGGGTGCCGGCTCCGACTTGGCGGCCGCCCAGACCCGGGCCGAGATGGTGGACGGTGAATTCGTCATAAACGGCCAAAAGATCTGGACCTCATCGGCCCATTACGCCGACATGATGTTCCTGCTGGCCCGCACCGAGCCCGACCAGCCCAAGCACGCCGGGCTCAGCTACCTGTTGCTGCCCATGACGGCGCCGGGCCTCGAGGTCAGGCCGCTGCGCACCATGACCGGGCGGGCCGAATTCAACGAGGTCTTCTTCAGCGACGTGCGCCTGGCCGCCGACCAGATCGTCATGCAGCGCGGCGACGGCTGGAAGGTGGCCAACATCACGCTCAAGTTTGAGCGCACCATGATCGGCGATCCCGGCAAGGCCATGAACCGCCTCTTGCGCATCCGCGAGCTGATGGAGACGACGGTGGTCGACGGACGGCGGCTGATGGAGCAGCCGGCATTTCGCGACAGGTTGCTCAGGCTGCAGGGCGAGGTGCTGGCCGCCAAGTACCACGGTCTCAGGCTCCTCAGCGACCAGGCCCGGGGCGAAGAATCGGGAAGCGGGGGCATCGGCCGGCAAATCCTCAAATTGGCCGGCACCCAGCTGGGCCACCGCTTGTCGGCGCTGGCGGTCGACGTGCTGGGTGCCGCCGGCCTCAACTACGAGCCCCGCGGCGAGGACGTCGAGGACGACGACGCCACCACCTGGCATATTGACTACATGTACGACATCGGACTGCTGATCGGCGGTGGCACCTCGCAGATCCAGAAGAACATCATCAGCGAACGCGGCCTGGGCATGCCGCGCGAGCCAAAACCGGCAAGCCCGGCGGCAAAGAGAGGTTGAGCCATGGAATTCGGCCTGGGAGAACAGCAACGCCTGCTCGACGACAGTTTGCGTGCCCTGCTGGCCGACGGCCTGGCGCTGGAAAGCCTGCGCACCATCGCCGAGGCGGGCACGGGCCACGACGACGATCTCGGCCAAAGCCTGGCCGAGCTCGGCCTCTCCGGCTTGCTGGTCCCCGAAGCCCTGGGCGGTGCCGGCTTCGCTATGCTCGACGCCGCCGTGGCGGCCGAGGCACTGGGCCATGCCGCCGCGCCTCAGCCCTTCCTGGCCAGCGCCGTGATGGCGCCGAAGGCACTGGCCGAAAGCGGCAGCGAGGCGCAGCAGCGGGATTGGCTGCCCCGGATCGCCGCCGGCGAGGCGCAATTCGCCATGGCCTTCGACGGCCTCACCGGCGGCACTGCAGCGAGCGACCTGAAGCTCGACGGCAAGATCCTGTCGGGGCATCTCGAAGGCGTCCTCGATGGCGCCGGGGCCAGCCACTTGCTGATTTACCTGGCCGACGGCCGGGCGGCCCTGCTCGAGACCGCGGCCGAGGGCGTGAGCCTCGCCCTGCGGCCCAGCCTCGACCGCACCCGGCCGCTGGCCGAGGCCAGCTTCGAGGGCGCTCCGGTGGAGATTCTCGATGCCGCCAACCAGCCCCTCGAGGCGGCCCGCAACGTGATCGCGGCGGGCCGCGTGATGCTGGCCGCCGACACCCTGGGGGCGGCCCAGAAGATGCTCGACGACGCCATCGCTTATGCCGGCGAACGCGTCCAGTTCGGCCGCGTCATAGCCAGCTTCCAGGCCGTCAAGCACCTCTGCGCCGAGATGGTAACCATGCTCGAGCGCCCTGCCGGGCGCTGGTCTGGTATGCGGCATACGCCCAGGACATCGCCGCCGAGGATGCCCTGAGCGTGGCCGGCCACGCCAAGGCCCACCTGGCCGAAGTGGGCCGCGAGGTCTCGCGCAGCGCCACCGAAGTCCACGGCGGCATGGGTTTCACCGATCTTTTGGGCCTGCACTACTGGTTCAAGCGCGTCAGCTTCAACCGCCAGGTCTTGGGCGGCCCCGAACGCTGCCGCCACGACGCCGCCCTGGCCCAGGGCTGGATCTCGGAGGAAGCCGGATAAGACAACAACCGATTTGCCGCAGCCTTGAAACGCTTCAGGGCTTGACCGCCTCGGCGAGCCCATCGATGGCGGCCTGGACGCCGCCTCGGCCGTGCGGCAGCTCCAGCGCCGCCAGGGCCATTTCCACTACCCCCAGGGTGCCCAGGATCATCGGCGCATTGACGTGGCCCATGTGGGCGATGCGGAAGGCTCGGCCGCCCAGGTCGCCAAGCCCGATGCCCAGGATGAGGCCGCAGCGTTCGCGGCAGTAGTCCAGCAGCGGCTGGGTATCGCCGCCTTCGGCCAGCAAGATGGAGGTCACCGAATCGGCACGCTGGCTGGGCTCGCGGATATTGAATTCGAGCGCGCCCCCTTCGCCCCAAATGGCGACGGCGCGGCGCACCGCCTGGGCCAGCAGGCGATGGCGCTGGAAGACCGCCTCCAGGCCCTCCTCGAACAGCATGTCCAGGGCCTGGCGCAGGCCGAACATCAAGTGCTCCGGCGGCGTGCCGCAGTATTTGTCGTAGTGCCTGGGGCCCTCGCGCTTCGTCCAGTCCCAATACATGCTGCGCGGCCCGACCTCGGCGTGGGCCGCCTGGGCCCGCTCGCCGGCGGCTATGAAGCTCAGTCCCGGCGGCGTCATCAGGCCCTTTTGCGAGCCGGTGATGGCCAGGTCGACGCCCCATTCGTCCATTTCGAAGGGCATGGTGGCCAATGAGGCGATGGCATCGACCAGCAACAGCGCCTCGTGTCCGGCCGCCGCGCGGGCTGCGCTGATGGCGGGAATGTCGTTGACCACGCCCGAGGCGGTGTCGACCTGGGTCACCAGCAAAGCCTTGAAGCGGCCCTCCTTGTCGCGCCGCAGGCGATCCTCCAGCGCCGCCGGATCGACGGCCCCGCGGGGGTCGCCGGGCAGCACCTCGACGTCGAGCCCTAACGTCGCCGCCATCTCGCCCCAGCGGTTGGCGAACATGCCGCTCTCCAGCACCAGCACCCCTTGGCCCGGCGCCAGCACGTTGATCAACGAAGCCTCCCAGGCACCGTGGCCGTTGGAGGCATAGATGTAGGTGCGGCCGGCGCTGCGAAAGATCCGCCGCAAATCTTCCAGGCAGCTTTCGGTGACGCCCAGCATCGAGCCCGAATAGAGGTCGACGGCCGGCCGGTGCATGGCACCGAGGACGGCATCGGGGACGTTGGTGGGACCAGGTATGGCGAGAAATTCGCGGCCGTGGCTAACGCTCATCTCAGGTATCCTTCGTTGGGTGCATATGCTCCGAACGGAGGGGACAATAAGCCAACACATAGGCTTTCGCCAGAGTGTGCTAGCCGCGCTATTCTGTCGCATTGATTTTCGCCGAGGCGCGGGTAAGGTAACGGCTGCACGATCAAGCTTCAGCCCAAAAAAGCACGAGGGAAGAGCGGAAACATGAACAGAATTCTCCTGGGCACCACAGCCCTGGTGGCCGCCGGCCTGATGGCCGGCGCCGCCGCCGCCGCGGACAAAGTCAAGATGGGGGTCGGCGGCTACTTCCACGCCCAGAGGGTTTTCGCCAGCCAGGACGATAGCGCCGGGGTCGACCTGACCGCCGGCAGCGCCGATGACGAACCCGGCTTCAACCGGCGCTCGCACAAGCTGACGCGCGAGGGCGAGATTATCTTCAGCGGCTCGACCAAGCTCGACAACGGCGTCGAGGTCGGGGCCCAGGTGCAACTCGAGGCCGAGACCTGCGGCGACCAGATCGACGAAAGTTACATCTGGTTCTCGGGCAGCTTCGGCCGCTTTCTCATCGGGGCCGAAAATTCGGCTTCCTACCTGATGCTGATCACGCCGGGCGGCACCATTCCCGGGCTGGGCTTTTCCGATCCCACCTTCCGCCACTTCGCCATCGGCAACGGCATCGGCGCCAACAACAGCGCCGGCGGCCTGCAGAAGATCAGTCCCAACTCGGATTCCGAGAAGCTGACCTACTTTACGCCGCGCATGTCGGGCCTCCAGCTCGGTATCTCGTACACTCCCGAAAGCTGCGAAGAAGGCACGGGTTGCGGTGGCACCTATGCCGGCTTCCAGAACGACCACGGCTCGGGCCAGCAGTCCGAGGTCGTCGACCTCGGCGCCAACTACAACCGCAAGGTGGGCTCCCTGGACGTCGGCCTTTCCGGCTCCTGGTCCGGCGCCAGCGCCGCTAACACCGAAGACCGCGGCGCCTGGGGCATCAGCGGCAGCCTGGGCGTATCCGGCATCAAGGTCACCGCCGCCTATGTCAACGACGACATGGGGGTCTCGACCAACAATTCCGAGTTTTCCTACTTCGGCCTGGGTGCTTCCTACGCCATGGGCCCCTGGACCATGGATCTGGAATACGGCAGCTTCGAAGTGGGTACCGGCTTGGTGCCCGGCAACGACGAATTGTCCGCCGTCGAATTGGGTGCCAAGTACGCCTTCGGCCCCGGCATCACCATGGGAGCGGCGGTGCAGTTCATTAATCTCGACGACAGCCGCACCGGTACAACCGGCCAGAATCAGGAAAACGACGCCACCGTGTTCGTGCTGGCGACCAGTATCGGATTCTAGTTCGGCGGAAACTGACGACGAATAAGGGGGCGGGCCCGGGTCCGCTCCCCTTTTTCGTGGCCGGCCGAAGAAAGGACAGCCATGACCGAGCTCAAATCCCAATTCCTGATGACCCTGACCATCGAACTGGCGGATTCGTTTGCGCTCGGCCAAACGCCGGCCGGCCGGCGCAAGATCGATACCTTCCGTGGCGGCCACTTCAGCGGCCCGCGCCTCGAGGGCATCATCCTGCCCGGCGGCTCGGACGCGCTCTTGGAGGGTGCCGACGGCGCCTTCCGGCCCGACGTGCGGCTGACCATGCGATGCCACGACGATGCCCTGATCTGGGTTCATTATCACGGCGTACGCCACGGCCCGCCCGAGGTGCTGGCGCGCATCGCCGCCGGCGAGACGGTACCGGCTTCGGATTATTACCTGCGCAACGCGCTCAGTTTCGAGACCGGCGCCGAGAAATACCATTGGCTCAACCGCATCGTTGCCGTCGGCGTCGGCGAACGCCTGCCGGGCGCGGCGCGTTACGAGGTCTTCGAGATCCTCTGAAGCCTGATCGACTATGCGACGCCTATTTTGCCAGGACCATCCCGACGAGTTGCAGCTGGAGGCCGCTGTGCTGGAGGGGCGCCCCGGAGCGACCAGGCAACGTTGCGCATCAATCTGGACCTGCCGGATACCGATAACGACTGCGTCCGTGCGCTTGAGGGGCCAATCAACGACGTGATCGCACGCGACCTGGCGGTTGGCAGCTTCTACCTGCCGCAAGAGGCCGCAGAGGCGGAGCCCGGCCTGTTCCGCAGCAAGGGCGTTTCGCCACCGCCGCAGGACGACGGCCTGGTTCGCATCGTCGAAATCACTGAGCTGGACCGCCATGCTTGCGGCGATACCCACCTGCGTTCGACCGGAGAAGCTCGTCGCATAAGCATCCTCAAGGTCGAGAACAAAGGCCGCCATAACCGCCGCTTCAGGATCGGTCTTGGCGAGAGGTAAGCCTGCCAACCGAGTCTCGCTGGGCATTCGACCCTTCACGCCGATCGATGCGGAGCACCGTGAGTGCTGCTACGAGAGATACCACCGAGCAAAACAGCATCGCGCCAACGAGCTCATAGACCCCGTTCTCCACGGTCAAAATCGCCCCCATGACCGACGTCAGCAGAGCCCCGATGCCAACTGTCAGCGCCCCGGTCAATCCCGCTGCGCTGCCGGCCAACTCCGGCCGCACCGAAAGCGCCCCGGCGTTGCTGTTGGGGTTCGTCAGGCCATTGCCGATGCCGACGAACACCGTGGCACCAAACAGCGATATTGCGTTTACCATCCCTGCCAGAAAAAGCCCCAAGCCCAACAACAGCCCGGCACAGGCCACAACGCGGCCGAAGATCATCATGGTGGTAAGCTGATGTCGCTTGGAGTAGCGCCCCGACAGGAAGCTGCCCAGAAAAAAACCTACCGAGATGGTTCCCATATAGAAACCCAGCTCCGCCGGCGGCAGCTCAAGCACTGTTCGCGCCACCAGGGGAATGCCGCTGAGGAAGGCGAAAAACGCTCCGATCGAGAAGGCCGTGCACAGCGCGTAACCCCAGAACCGCCGGGAGCGGAACAAATGGGGATAGGTTTGGAATTGCCTGGTGAAGGTCTCTGACGGCCGCTCGTTGGTTTCACCCAGATCGATCCAGCACAGCATGAACAAAGCCACACCCATCCCGGTGAAGGTCAAAAAGCTCGCCTGCCAACCAAACAGTTGATCCAAAACCCCGCCCAACATCGGCCCCAGCATCGGTGCAACCGCCATCGCCATGGCGATATAGCCCATCAGGCTGGCCGCTTCCCGCGCCGGCACCATGTCCCTGACCACCGCCTGCGACAGGGCCGATCCTGAAATGATGGCGCCCTGCAAAATGCGAAAGCCGAGAAAGACCCAGATATTGCTGGCCTGCGCGCAACCCAGCGATGCCAGCGCGAATATCGCCAGCCCCGTCAAGAGCACGGGCCGCCGCCCGTAACGGTCCGACAAAGGCCCCATGATCAGCTGCAACACCGCCGTGATCGCCAGGTAGCCGGCAATCGATAGATTCACCAGCGCATAGTCGGTGTGAAAATCCTCGGCCATGTTCGACAGCGAAGGCACGAACATGTTCAAGGACAGCACCGAAAGCGCCGTCAGCAGCACCAGCGTGAATATTCTCGGCGGAGAGGTGGCGGAATATCGCATGAGGTCCTTGCGGCTGGAAATGCCGGGCAGCGAACATTACGCCGGCCCAGAACCGCCCGTCAGGAGGTCTTCGAGCTACTCTGAGAGCGGATCAACTGCCGGAATAAAGCGGCACCTGGTCCTTGGATTTGCCGATGGTGGGATAAAGATCGGGCCGGCGCTGGTCCATCAGCGGGTAGCGCCGCTTGACCTCGTCGGCGAATGCGAGATCGATCTCGGCCGTCACTACGCCCTCGTCGTCGGACGCCGTGGCCACGATGGTGCCCCAGGGATCGACGATCATCGAGCGCCCCACGAAGGCCGTACCCGAGACCGGCTCGATGCCGTACTGCCCGGACGCCACCACCCAGCACTGGTTCTCGGTGGCCCGGGCGCGCAGGAAGAACTCCCAGTGGTCGAAGCGCGGGCTGAGGAAGGCCGAGGCGCAGACGATAACCTCCGCCCCCTTGAGGGCGAGTTCGCGGTAGACCTCGGGAAAGCGCAGGTCGGAACAGACCGAAACGCCGATCTTGGCGGCCTCGGTGGGAAAGACGGGCAGTTCCGTACCGGCCGCCACCTTTTTCGATTCCATGGCACCCGCCGCGATGTCGGGCCGGTTGGGCGCATCGAACAAATGCGTCTTCCAGTACTTGCCGACGATGGCACCGTCGGGGCCGATCAGCGGCGAGGAATTGTAAAAGACGTTGCCGTCAACCTCGTACATGGAGCCCACCACGTACATGCCGTATTGCTTGGCCTTCTCGGCCACCAGATCGGTGGTCGGACCCGGCACCGGCTCGGCGATGTCGAGATAGGCGGTGTCACTGGAGAAACCGATGCCGGTCCAGATCTCGGGCAGCACCACGAGCTCCGAGCCACGCCGACCGGCGACATCGAGAAAACCCATCATCTTGTCCACCGTGGCCGCCTTTTCCTCGTCATGCGAAGTGATCTGGACGGCCGACACCGTCATTGGCCTCTGTGGTCTCTGCGTCGACATAGGATTCCTCCCGCTTGAGCCAAGCTCCTCGACCATAGCCGATGGCCAGTGGATGCGGCAATCAAAGCCCCGGCGGACGCTGCAAGTGCCAAGATGTCGCCTGTTCGTAGGCCCGGGCGAGCTGCAGCAATTCGCCGTCGCCGAAATGCCGGCCGATAAGCTGCAGCCCCACCGGCAAGCCCTCGTCGCTGAAGCCGCAAGGCAAGGAAATCGCCGGCTGTCCGGTCAAGTTGGCCAGCCGCGTCAGGCTACCCAAAACCCGCGCCCCCTCGACTTCCGGTTCGCCCGCGATGGCCGGCGCCGGGAGCGGCGCGGTCGGCGCCACCAGGGCATCGAAAGCCGCCATCAGCGCCGCCATCTCGGCCCGCACCTCGCGGACTTCGATCTCCGCCTCCAAGAAGTCGACGGCCGGCACCCGGCGGCCGAGCTCGAGCCGGGCCAGCACGTCGGGCGAATATTCGGCGCCATGGGTGGCGATGTGGGTGGCGTGCACCTGATAGCTTTCGGGCAGCGCCAAAGCATTCCAGATCCGCCCCACCTCAGCCAGCCGCGGCGGCGCCACGTCGATCAGCTCGACGCCCAGCCCGGCCAGCACGCCAAGCGCCTCGCGCACCGCGGCGTCGACGCCGGGATGCAGGTCGGCGAACGTCTCGACCAGCACACCGACCCGGCGGCCCGATACCTTGTCGTCTAGGTTGGCGACGTAGTCCGTCACCTCTGCCCCGGCCGTGGAGGTATCGGCGGGATCGGGCCCGGCGATGACCTGCAGCATGATGGCCACGTCGCGCACGCTGCGCCCCAAGGGCCCGCCGTGGTCGAAAGCGGCAACCAGCGGAAAAATGCCCTGGCGGCTGGCCAGGCCGTAGCTTTGCTTGAGCCCGACGACGCCGCAAAGCGCCGCCGGGATGCGGATAGAGCCACCGGTATCGCTACCCAGCGCGCCGGCCACCAGCGAGGCCGCCAGGGCACAACCGGAGCCGCTGGAGGAGCCGCCACATACCCGCTCCAGGTCCCAGGGGTTGCGCGCCGTGCCATGGTGAGGATTGACCCCCGTGGGCCCAAAGGCGAATTCGTGGAGGTTTAGGAGACCCAGCAGAACCGCCCCGGCCGCCTTGAGCCGCGCCACCGAGGTGCTGTCGTGCCGGGGGGTGTCGCGGAAGAAGGCCGAGCCGCAAGTGCGCTCCCAGCCCGCCACCTGGAAGAGATCCTTGACCGCCAGCGGCACGCCGTGCAGCGGGCCGCGGTAGTGGCCGGCGGCAATCTCCGCCTCGGCCTGACGGGCCGCCGCCAGAGCCGCTTCGGCGTGGACGGAAATGAAGGCGTTGAGCTGCGGATCGAGACGCTCGATACGCTCCAGGTAGGTAGTCGTTACCTCGAGGGGCGAGATCTCACGGCCGGCGATCAGTTCGGCCAGCGCCGCGATATCGAGGTCAACCGGATCGCTGTTTGTCATGCGCGGCTCCCGAGGTCCGGCATTGACCCTAGCCCGCATTGCTCACCAGGTCATGGCCGGTGATTTGACAGGCCCCTGGCGGCTCTCCAGAATTCTCCGGACGTTCCCCGTCCGCCGAGAGAGGGCCCCGCCATGAGCCGTGAATCCGTCGCCGTCGGCGGCAATCGTTTCCGTGAATCCTTCGGTCGTTGCTTCGAGGACTTCAACGAAGGCGACATCTACGAACACCGCCCCGGGCGCACCATATCCGAGGCCGACAACACCTGGTTCACGCTGCTCACCATGAACCAGCACCCGCTGCACTTCGACGCCGAATACTGCCGCCACACCGAGTTCGGCCGCATCGTCGTCAACAGCGCGCTGACCGTCGCCATCGTCGCCGGCATGAGCGTCTCCGACATCAGCCAGAAGGCCATCGCCAATCTGGGCTGGACCGACATCCGCATGCCGGCCCCGGTATTCAACGGCGACACCTTGACGGCCGAATCCGAAGTCCTGGAAAAGCGTGAATCGAAGTCCCGCCCGACCCAGGGCATCGTCACCGTCGAGACCCGAGCCCACAAGCAGGACGGAACGCTGGTGATGAGCTACCAGCGCACCGTACTGGTGCCCAAACGCGGCCACAGCGTCGATGACAAGATGGCGGCGGCGGCGGCAGAGGGAGCCTGACCATGTCGGAGGAAATTCTCAACCGGGCCGGCGAGGCCTTTTCGCCGGAGGATGAAAGCCAGATCCTCGACGTCATCGGGCGCTGGCTGGAGCGTGACGTAGTGGACAAGGTCATGGCGCTGGAGGCGGCCGACGAATATCCCCACGAGATGGTCGAGCGCATGAAGGAGTTCGGCCTCTTCGGCGCCACCATTGCCCAGGAATACGGCGGCCTGGGCTTGCCGGCCGCCACCTACGCCAAGATCGTCACCACCATCTCCGAGGTCTGGATGTCGCTGACCGGCATCTTCAACTCGCACCTGATCATGTCGGCGGCGGTCGAACGCTTCGGCACCGAGGAACAAAAACGCCGCTTCCTTCCGCGCTTCGCCACGGGCGAGCTGCGCGGCGCCCTGGCCCTGACCGAGCCCAACTGCGGCACCGACCTGCAGGCCATCCGCACCAAGGCCGTGCGCGACGGTGACGACTACGTCATCAACGGCACCAAGACCTGGATCTCCAACGGCATCGAAGGAGGCTGCGTGGCGCTGTTGACCAAGACCGACGCCGACGCCGAGCCCCGCCACCGCGGCATGACCTTGTTCGTGGCCGAGAAGGGCCCGGGCTTCAGCGTCAGCCGCAAGCTCAAGAAACTGGGCTACAAGGGCATCGATTCGGCCGAACTGGTGTTCGAGGACTACCGCCTGCCGGCCGCAAACCTGATCGGCGGCGCCGAGGGCCACGGCTTCCATCATGCCGTCGGCGGGCTCGAGCTGGGCCGCATCAACGTCGCCGCCCGCGGCGTCGGCCTGGCCAACGCGGCACTCAAGGAAGCCACCAATTATTCCCAGGTGCGCGAGACCATGGGCAAGCCCATCTGCCAGCACCAGGCCATCCAGCTCAAACTCGGCGACATGGCCACGCGCTGCCAGGCCGCCAAGCTACTGACCGAAGCGGCGGCCCAGGCCTACGACCGCGGCGAACGCTGCGACATGGAGGCCGGCATGGCCAAGCTTTTCGCCTCGGAAGCGGCGCTGGAAAACGCCACCGAATGCATGCGCGTCTTCGGCGGCTACGGCTATTCCACCGAGTTTCCCGTCGAACGCCTCTATCGCGACGCGCCACTGATGTGCATCGGCGAGGGCACCAACGAGATGCAGCGCATCATCATCGCCCGCCAACTGATCGCCAGGAACCCGGTATGAGTTTGCCCCTGGAAGGTATCAGATTACTGGCGCTGGAACGTTTTGGTGCCGGGCCCTATGGCTCGGGAAGCTTCGCTGATCTCGGCGCCGACGTCATCAAGATCGAGCACGCGAGCGGCGGCTTCGATACGGCCCGCGAGGGCGGGCCCTACTTTCTAGGCGATCATGATTCGCTATATTTTCAGAGCTTCAACCGCAACAAGCGCTCGTTCTCGCTCGACCTCAAGCACGACCGGGGCCGCGAAGTGCTGGGCCGCCTGGTGGCCAGCGCCGACGGACTGATCGACAACCTGCGCGGCGACCAGCCCGGCAAGCTGGGAATTACCTACGATGCGCTCAAGGCAGACAACCCGCGCCTGGTCTGCGCCCACATCTCGGCCTACGGCCGCGAGGGCGAGCGCAGCAATTGGCCCGGTTACGATTATCTCATGCAGGCGGAAGCTGGATTCCTCTCGGTCACCGGCGAGCCTGACAACCCGCCCGCCCGCTTCGGCCTTTCCATGGTCGATTTCATGACCGGCATGACGGCCGCCTTCGCGCTGCTGGCCGGCATCATGGCGGCACGGCAATCCGGCCAGGGCCGCGACATGGATGTCTCGCTCTACGATGTCGCCATGCACCAGTTGACCTATCCCGGGGTCTGGTATTTGAACGAAGGCCTGGTGACCGGGCGGGTGGCGCGCTCGGGGCACCCTTACGTGGCGCCCTCGCAGCTTTGCCGCACCGAAGATGGCTGGATCTTCGTCATGGCCCAGACCCAGAAGTTCTGGGAAATTCTGTGCCAGCGCATCAAGAGGCCCGAACTGGCGGATGATCCTCGGTTCAAGAGTTACGCCGATCGCCATGAGAACCGCGAAGAGCTGACCGCGGTGCTGGACGAAATACTATCGGCGCGCAGCACCGCCGAATGGATCGAAGTATTCGCCGGCGCCCTCCCCTGCGCGCCGGTCAACGACATCGCCCAGGCGCTCGACAATCCCTTCTTCGTCGAACGCGGCGGCATCCAGACCGTCGACCACCCCGACCGCCCCGACCTCAAACTGATCGCCAGCCCGATTCGCTTGGACGAGGAACTGCCGGGCCGCCCGGGCCCCAAGCTGGGCGCCGACACGGACGACCTGCTGCGCGAGTTGGGCTACGACGCCGACGAGATCGCCGCCCTCAAGGCCTCGGGCGCGGTCTGAGCGCCAGCAGGAGCCCCGCCATGAAACTCGAAGGTATCCGTGTTCTCGATCTTTCGCTCTTCCTGCCCGGGCCCATGCTGACCCAGATGATGGCCGATCACGGCGCCGAGGTAATCAAGGTCGAGCCGCCCGGAGCCGGCGAGCCCAACCGCGAGATCGACCTCAAGCGCGACGGCACCTCGGTCTTCTTCGCCAACACGCATCGGGGCAAGAAGTCGCTGCAGCTTAATCTCAAAAGCGACCAGGGCCGCGAAATCGTGCTGCGTCTGGCCGAAACTTGCGACGTAATGGTCGAGGCCTTCCGGCCCGGGGTGGTCGAGCGCCTGGGCGTGGCATACGAACAAGTCGCGGCCCGGGCGCCGCACATCGTCTATTGCTCGATCTCGGCCTTCGGCCAGGACGGCCCCTACGTGCGCCGGCCAGCCCACGACCTGGCCACCGAAGCCCTGGCCGGGACGCTCAGCGTCACTTTAGGTGGCGACGGCAAACCGGCCGTACCGGGCACCGCCACGGCCGATATCCTGTCCTCGCAGATGGCCCTTTCGGGCGTGCTGATGGCGCTGTTGAGGCGGCGCGATACGGGGCGCGGCGATTATCTCGACATGGCCATGATGGACGCCATGATGGCGGCGCTGCCCAACAATATGGGCGAGGTACTGGCCAACAAGCGCCAACCCGTGGTCAAGGACCAGCGCCCCTGGGGCGGCTATGCCATGTACGGCATTTACGAATGCGGCGACGGCCGTTTCGTGGTCATGGGGGCGTCGGAGGTTCACTTCGCCAAGAACGTGCTGGAGAAGCTGGGCCGGCCCGATCTCTATGACCTCTGCAAGCCGCCGCCGGGGCCCCGGCAGGAGCCGGTGCGGGCCTATCTTCGCGAGACCTTCAAGAGCCGCACCCAGGCCGAGTGGATCGAGTTCTTCGCCGACGTGGACTGCGCCTTTGCGCCTGTGCAGACCTTGCGCGAGGCGGCCGACGACCCCCAGGCCCGGCACCGCGGCATGATCGTCGAGGACCATCGCGGCTGGGAGCACATCGGCATACCCATCAAGTTCCGCGACGAGCCGGGCCAGCTCAGTTTCGAGCTCCCCGAGCTGGGCCAGCACAACGACGAAATCGTGCGCGGCCTGGGCTACGGCGACGACGAGATTGTCGCCATGCGCCAAAACGGGGTGTTTTGATGGCAATGCGCCGCTCTTTTTGCTGGCTTCTGGTGGCGTTCTTGCTGCTCTTGGCGCGGCCGGCGCTGACCACCTGGTCCATCGTCGCCATCGATACCGCCTCGGGCGAGGTCGGCAGCGCCGGCGCCTCGTGCACCGCTTCGGTCGGCGGCATCGTCGCCATCGTGCCGGGCAAAGGCGTCGTCGTCGCTCAGGCCGCCTCCAACACCAAGGCCCGCCAGAGGGCCGTCGCGATGCTAAGGCAGGGCTACGCGCCAAAGGAGATCGTGGCTCAGATCTCCGACGTCTGGTTCGACGCCAGCCGCGCCCAACAGCAATGCGGCGTGGTCGCGTTGGCTCGGGCCGGCGCGCCGGCCGGCTTCACCGGTGGCGAAACGGCTAACGCACACGCCGATCTGCAGGCCTACGGCGTCTCGGTGCAAGGCAACAGCATGGCGGATTCGAACTTCGCCCAAGTCATGCTGGCGGCCTACCGCCAGGCCCATCGCAACCCCGCCTTCCGTCTCGCCGACCGCCTGCTGGCGGCCCTGGAAGCCGGCGCCAAGGCCGGCGGTGGCGATAAGCGCTGCGGTCGCCGCCAGACCGCCACTTCGGCTTATCTGGTGGTGGCCAAACCGGGCGATGCACCGAACGCCCCCAGCCTGAGTCTGATCATCCCCGGCCAGCTGCGCGGCGAGGCCAACGCCGTCGAACTCTTGCGCTGGAAGTACGGCAAGTAACTCACATCAAAGCCGCATCGCTCCGTTTGCCCGGGTTGGTTTCAACCACAGAGATGGGGTAATCGGCGCTGAGGGTGGCTACTCTCCGAGCTTTTGGAACGTGGTCTGGATGTTCCAGCCACAAGAAGCGTTAAGGAGAGCAGCCATGAAGTACTATGCCGGATTGGACGTTTCGTTGAAAGA
>JASLXG010000105.1 GCA_030740435.1 Alphaproteobacteria bacterium
TCCCTGGCTTAGCCGGACCTCCGCCTCGCGGAGCTTGCCGATAATCTGCTCAACCGTGTGATTCTTCTTCGCCATTTTGCCCTCCTTCAAGCCAACCCAATCCTAACATCCGGGCTGGACCAGTTTTCGGGGGGCAGGCCATCGCCTGGCCGAGCTTTTCCAGCCATTTCGCCAAGTCCTCGTCCTGGCGTTCGAGGGCGCTCAGCCGGGTGGCCACGGTCGGGGTCGTTGCGTCGTCGGCGGCACGGGCGTCAAAGCCGAACGGCAGCCCTCCCGTGGCTGCAGCCGCCCACAGAACCAAGGCCAGAATCAAGGTACCGAGAGGAAACCGAAATCGCGAGGACGTCATGACAGGCCCTTCCGCGCACCCGTTCGCCCCCCGGTGAAGCCTCCCGTGCCTGATGTTAGCAAGGCTGCTGCGTAAATGCACGGTCACTCATCAGTTTGATCACCTCTTCCGGCATTCGTCGGATCGGAATAGCATGGAGACCGTGAGAACGAGCTTTTGCTCCTGCTGGGCCTAACCGTTCAATCGCAGAGCGACAAAACTTTCTCCGTCTATGTTGAAGACGATAGCTTCGCCGACCACGCCGATCAGCTCCTGCAGGAGTTTCACGAT
The DNA here is from genome assembly GCA_030740435.1 of Alphaproteobacteria bacterium. Lineage (NCBI taxonomy): Bacteria > Pseudomonadati > Pseudomonadota > Alphaproteobacteria > Alphaproteobacteria bacterium. Next base: position 620 of record JASLXG010000105.1, read on the forward strand.
CTTCTTCTAGAGGAATGCGCGCCAGCGTTTGATACGAGGTCCCAGGAGTTTATGGCTCGCCCTGAGGCAATTGTGTTAGTGGCGCGTGAAGCCATGTATTATGGCGCCGAGAGTTTCTATCTTCACCAATTCTCGAGCTTCAGCCGGAATCGGTACCGCGACGATGCGGTATGGCTCTTGCAGAACGCAGGTATTTCCATCCGACCGACAATCGACATAGCAAATTTCATCGTTGAACGCGTCAACCTCCAGATAACGTCGGTTGGCTCTTTACGAGCTGAAGGCCGTGAGTTCAACCACTCGGATCTCACGAATAGCCTACTGATCTCGAAGGCTGGCATCCTGGGATCAGTGTGGGGAAACGGCCGCCTCGGAAGGTATTCGATCATCGCCCGAATTCCCGTATGGTTGCTCCACAAACGGATTTGTTAAGCGGCGCGAGGCGGCCCGGATCGTCCGCCCTCTCGCCTGGACCGGGGACTTGAAGCCATGAATAACCCAATGAATCTCGAAGCTCGCAACATCATCGTCACCGGTGCCGGCCAGGGCATCGGCGAGGCCGTCTCGCGCCTGGTCGTCGAGCTCGGCGGCCGCGCCATCCTGGTCGATTTGCAGGGCGACAAGGTCAAGGCATTGGCCGAGGAATTGGGCAGCGACCGGGCCCAGGCACATGTCGGCTCGGTGACGGATCCCGGCTTCGTCCAGGACATGGTGGCCCAGGCGGTCGATCAGAACGGCGTCATCCATGGTCTTGTCAACAATGCCGGCATCGTGCGGGCGGCGATGATCAACAAGATGCCGCTGGAATCCTGGCAGCAGGTCATCGACGTCAATCTCTCGGGCGTTTTCTACTGCTTGCAGGCGGTCGGCCGGCACATGTGCGAGCGCGCCGAGACCGGCGACACGAGCCCCGCTTCTATCGTCAACATTTCCTCCGACGCCGGGCGTCGCGGCACCATCGGCCAGATCAACTACGGTGCCGCCAAGTCCGGCGTCATGGGCATCACCATGAGCGCGGCCCGAGAATGGGCGGCCAAGGGCGTGCGGGTGAATTCCGTCTGCTTCGGCGTGGTGGAGACGGAAATGACCGAAACCATTCGCTCGGGTAAATTCCGCGACAGAGTCCTGGCGCAAGTTCCCATGGGCCGCTTTTCCGAAGCCGACGAGGTCTCGCCGCCGGTCTGTTTCCTGCTCTCCGATGCCGCCAGCTACATCACCGGACAGCATTTGTCGGTCAACGGCGGCTACACCATCGGTATCTGATGGGCAAAGGCCTCGCGACCGTCCGGCGACCGTCCGCGTCCCCTTAATTAAGGATTGTTAAGGCGAGCCGGGGGGATTCGGTGCCACAATTACCCGGTGCCCGGATTTGTCCTGCGGGCTACCATTTTTTTGCTCCAACCGGGTGCCAAGGTGGCCAGGGAGGCGGACATGTTCGAAGGCTTTGAGCGTGATCGACGCGAGGTCAACGGCGTCGAGATCAATTTCGTCCAACGGGGCAGCGGTCCGCCGTTGCTGCTGCTGCACGGCTATCCGCAGTCGCACGTGCTGTGGCACAAGGTGGCGCCCCGGCTGGCCGAGCACTATCGCGTGGTGGCGCCCGACATGCGCGGCTACGGCGATAGCGGCAAGCCGGCGGCTGCGCCCGGCGACCATACCGTCTACTGCAAACGCACAATGGCCCAGGACATGGTGGCGTTGTTGGATGATCTCGGCATCGAGAGCTGCCACATCGTAGGCCATGACCGGGGTGTGCGGGTGGGTCACCGCCTGGCGCTCGACCATCCCGATCGCGTCCTGAGCCTGACCTCGCTCGATGTCGTGCCCACCCAGGCGGTGTTCGACGGCATGGACGACCAGCTTGCCCTGGCCTTCTTCCACTGGGTGCTGATGCGCCAGCCGCACCCGGTGGCCGAGACGCTGATCGGCAACAGCGTGGATTTCTATTTCGATTTCATCATGGAGCGCTGGTGCGCCACGGCGGGCGCCATCACCGCGGAAGCCATGGCGGAATACCGCCGCTGTTTCTGCAATCAGGAAGCCGTCAACGCCAGCGTCGCCGAATACCGCGCCACCGAGTTGGACCTGCAACACGACGAAGCCGACTGCGGGCGCAAGCTGGAGTGCCCGGTGCTGGTGCTGTGGGGCGGCAACACGGCCAAGCGCCCGGGCTGGCAGACCGGCCGGAACATGCAGCTGCTCGAGACCTGGCGCCAGCGCGCCGTCGAGGTGCGCGGCAAGGCGCTCGACTGCGCCCACTTCGTGCCCGAGGAAAAGCCCGACGAGGTGGTCGCCGAGCTGCGGGCTTTCCTGAACGACATCGGCGGCTAGAGCGCGTCAGAATTGATCCAGGCCACACGCCCCACTCGCCAGCACCAACCAACATGCAGCCGTGGCGCCCCCCCGAGGGGGTCAGGCCGGCGACAGCACGTGAATAATCCGGCTGGCGATCAGGTCCTTGGTCTTGGCGCCGTAGGCGGCCATGTGAGGGGACGCGGCGTGGGCCTTGAGGGCATCCAGGCTCGCCCATTTTTCGATCACCACGAAGGTGTCTTCGCCCATCTCGGTCTGGAAGGCGCCGACGCCTGGGGTGTCGCTGGCGGCGCCGTATTCGATGCAGCCCTCCTCGGCGTGCACGGCCGGCACGTTGGCCTTGAAGGCGGCCAGGATGTCAGCGCGCTGGCCGGGCTTGGCGGTGATGATGGCGAGGACGTGGACCGGTTGCATGGGGCTTTTCCTTCCTGGGAATCGAAAATGCGGGCTAGCCTTCGCCGTTTTCCTTGCGCCACACCGCCTCGATGATCGGCACCGGCTCCTTGATGCCCTTCATTTCACGCTCGCCCACGGAGCGGAACTTGACGGCCCGGCCCTGGGACATATCGCGCACCACGTTGGTCACCAGGATCTGGTCGGTTTCGGCGGCATCGCAGAGCCGGGCCGAGAGCTGCACCGTGGTGCCGAAGATGTCGCCGTCTTCTTGAATCGGTTGGCCGGCGTTGATGCCGATGCGCAGATGCAGCGCCAGGCCGGGGTTGGCGATGTTGTGCTTTTCGGCTTCGTGCAGCATGGCGGCGGCGCTTTCGACGGCCATGCCGGGCTGTGGGTATGAGGCCAGGATGCCGTCGCCGGTGTGCTTGACCTCGCGGCCGCCCCTGTTCTTGATGGCGCTGCGCACGATGGCGTTGTGCACGTTGAGCAGGCGCTGGCTGGCCTCGTCGCCGTGCTCCTGGGTGTAGCTGGTGGAGCCCACGATGTCGGTAAAGAGGACGGCAATCATGCCGTCGCCCTTGCGCCGGGTGCCCGGTTTGGCCCAGCTCTCGAGGGCGTGGACGAGGAAGATGCCGATTTCGGAATCGTCTCCGCCGTCCCAATCGTCGTCGTAATCGTCGCTGGCGGGGCTGACGAGGGCGGCAGCGGGGGCGGGGGGCGCGCCGTCGCCGGCTTCGGAAATCGAGGCCTCGAGCGCCGCCTCCATGGCTTCTTTTTCGGCCCGGCGATCGAGGTCGCCGAGAAAGGAGGCCATGGCGTCGTTGCCGGCGCCGAACATGTCGGCGTAGCCGGGCTCGAGCAGGTATTCCTCGTAGCGCTGGGCGAATTTTTGGCCCCATTCGCCGGAGCGGCCCAGCGCCAGCACGCAGGGCTCGATCAATATCGCCAGGTAGCGCAGATTGATGCCGCGGGCGCGCGACAGCGCCTCGCCGCCACCGGCGAAGTAGAGCAGGCAGCCGAAGGTGGTCAGGGCATCGAGCTTGAGCCCGCTGGATTGCTGGTGGGCGTTCAGATAGGTGATGCAAAGCTCGAAGAACTTCAGCATGTCGGCCCGCGCCTCGGCCATGCGCCGGGCCGCCTCGTTGTCCTCCTCCTCGCTTTCCTTGCCCTTTTCCTTCTCCTCCTTGCCGGCCTCGGAGGCGGCCTCGGCGGCCTGGGCCAGGGTCGGCGCCTTGTCCGGCGCCGCGGCGGCTTCCTCGGCTTCCCGGGCCTTTTGCTGGCGCCCCTCGTGCTTGGACTTGAACTCCTTTTTCAGGCGCGAGGTTTCCTCATCCTCCTGGTAGGCCGGCTCGGCGGCGAAGGCGGCGGCGAAGTCGGCCCGCGAGATGGTGGCCGGCCCAAAGAGCAGCATGAAGATGACGAAGGAGATGAGGAAGACCTTGGGAGCCAGGGCCTGGCCGCCCAGAATGCCGGCCAACGAGGGCGCTCCGCCGGCCGCCTCGATGACGAACCACATGCCCCAGGCCAGCACGCCGCAGAGCACTATCAGCATGACGAATTTGTAGACCAGGGTCAGCGGCGTCGCCGTACCGGCGGGGGCCGCTGGCCGGGCCGGGATGGCGCGCGGCATGTCGTCGTCGGCCGCCGCCCGGGGCTGGCGCTTATCCTTGCCGGCGCTGGCGGGGCGGCGGCGCACGGGCATGCCGTTCAATGGCGGCACGCCGTCCTTCTTGGCGTCGCCGTAGGTCAGACTTTCCTGGGATTGCCCGGTATTGCTGTCGAGTGAATCGCGCACCACGCCGACAGCTTCGACGTTGGCGTCGGCCATCAGCGCCTTGGCCTGCTCGATGGCGGCACCGCGCTTGCCCGATTCCAGGCGCGCGTTCAAGGACCAGGTGCCCTTCTTGAGCGAATAGATCTCGAAATTGACTTCGGCCAAGGACTTCTCCCCACCGGCCCGGCGGCCCGGCGCCACGCCAATGCGGCACCCCAGACAGGAGTTTACGTCAGGCCGGCTTTTTGTAAACCCTCACCGGGCGGGCGCATCCGCGGAGTCTTGTTTAGACCCTCACCGGGCGGGCGCATCCGCGCCCTTGGCCTCCGCCCCCGTTCCGGGGGCGGCTTAGCGACGCCGTCACAGTGTGTTTTTTTGCTGCTTGGTCTTGGTGCAACGGGAGCGACCGCGACCCGCCGCTACTGCGGCGCC
>JASLXG010000106.1 GCA_030740435.1 Alphaproteobacteria bacterium
AATGCTATCTGGGAAATATCGGTGAATATGGCTTTGCCGTTCCGGCTGACGATTTTCATGGTCGACAAACGGCTAATGGTTCGAGCCACCGTTTCACGAGTGGTATGGGCACCGTTTGCGATAATGCTTTGAGAGGGGCAGGGGTCAATCACCAGTTCTTTTTGGCTTTCCGTTTTGTATTTTGCCAGACGCAGCAATTCCAAGCACACCCTCTCCTGCGCTCCCAACGAAACGACATCGAAAATCTGCTCGTCGCACATGCGAATAATGCCCGACATTTTTTCCAGCAATGAAAGCGCTATGTTCGGCTCTGAGATGAGCAGGCTCTTGAAGTCCCGGGCGGCAAGAGTGGCGACCTGGCATGATGTTTCGGCGACGATGGTGGCAGACCTGTTCTTTCCATCAATGGCGGCCAATTCTCCAAATACACTTCCTTCGCCCAGCCGGGCGAAGGAAATGGCGCGACCGGTAATGGTGTAATTCAGAACGTGAACGGATCCTGACGTGAGAAAGTAAACGTTCGTACTTTCTTCTCCATATTCGATAATTGTCTCCCCGGCCAGATAGCTCTCCCAATCACACTTTTCGGCAAGGGATCGGAGAGAATCCGATGTCAGTGATCGAAACATGAATATCGAACTCAGCGAATGACCGATGCCGCCGCCGGCGGTCGCGGAGCCAATGGCCTTTGCCAGGTGACTGCTTGTTTCCTGTTGTGACATGGCGGTTGGTTTTCTTGCTTAATGATCAAAGGGGTGGATGTCGAAGGCCGGGGTGCCCCAAGGGAGAGGCGGGGAGGCCCCCGTTAGCGGAACAGAGCCAGGATGCTGGTCGGTCCGGCGTTGGCGATCGAGAGTGCCTGGACGCCGAGCTGCGGCTTGATCTGCAAGGACTGCAGCGCGGCGCTTTCCTCGGCCAGATCGGCGTCGACCAGGTTGCCCACGCCCTGCTTGAGGATGTCGACCAACTGGACGGTGAACTCGGCCTGGATCTCGACCCGCTTGGCCGAGGAGCCCAGACTGGCTAGCGCGTTCGAGACCGTCACGATGGCCGTGTCGACGTCTTCCAAGGCCTGGCTGGCACCGGTGCTCAATTCGCTGGTGCTGACGCCGATGGAGGAAGTGTTCAGTTCCTGGGCGGCCACCGAAATGGTGCTGCCTTCGACGGTGCTGAGAACGCTCAGCGCACTGGCGCTCGAGGTGATCAGGTTCTTGCCGTTGAACTCGGCGGTCTCGACGATCGTCGTCAGCTGGTTGCGCAACGAGGTAAACTCGTTTTGCAAGGCATCCTTGGAATCGGTATCGAGGCCGGCCTGATTGGCCTGCACCACCTTGGCCTTCATCTCGGTCAGCAGGTCCGAGACCGCCTGGCCGGCCGAGATGGCCACGTTGACGGTGGCCTCGCCCATGGACAGCGCGGTCTTGACAGCGTTCATGCCGGCAATGTCGCCGCGCATGTTCTGGGCAATGGCGAAAGTCGCGGCATCGTCCTTGGGGCCATTGACCCTGAGGCCCGTGGTGATGCGCAGCTGGGTGGTTTCGAGGCTCTGGCTGGTTTTGCTGAGATTCTGCAGGGCGGCCATGGCGCCCGAATTGGTATTGATCGACATAACCATCTGCCGGTCTCCTCATTCTAAGACAATCGTGAAAGCATTTTGCTCACAGACCAAGTCGGCCCAGGCTCTAGGAAGCAACCGACATGCCACCGGTGAGATTTTCTGGAAAACCTCTCGACGTTAGGCTATCTTATTGAAAAATAATAAATATATTTTAGCGCATTGAATTCCAAATGGCCCGTCCAGGTGGGAAGAAATTGCCCTGACGGCAATATCTGCCGCCGCCTGGGCAAGTTTTTCCGGGCCCTCCATGGCGATCTCGGGGTGCCTTGGAATTGATCGTCGGGATTTGCAGGACTTTGTGACGCAATCTGCTCGCAGCCACACTATATGGTAGCTCAGCCTGAGCTGAGGTGCTATATTTTGTGCAGATGACTGTCTTTCTCTGCCAGGCAGCATCCGGTGGGGCCGCAATGCAGATGATTGCGAAAGGCCAGTGGATTTTGCCCGAGGTCAGCGAAGGATCGAGTCTTGATAGGGGGGCACTTCGGGACGCGCTTCCGGACGCTTAAGATCGTTGCCTCGGCGCACCGTGAGAAATCCTGCAACCAAATGGGCCACCGCGATGTGGGTCGGCCTGACAGCTCTTGTGGGCGTCCCACTGAGCCCTTGTTCCAAAACGCGAGCGCGGCGCAAAGACTAATCGAGGCAAACTCGGCAACGAAGTTAATGTTTCCAAAGCCACGATCTAGTAGATAATCGTTAAATAAGATGGGAATGACCATAATACCGGTTAAAGAAACTAAAGATACAGCATGAATAAAGTTGTCGATTGCTTCTGGGTGTATCGCTCGGGAATTGCAATAGAACACCAGCAGTAACGAGGCATGTAGAATTGCCAAGGCACCGTATTTTGGATCGGGAGACCATAGCAGGGATAATCCCATCCACCCAAATATCAGAAAGATTATTACATCAATCTCATTAATTCTTATCCTAACCGTTTGAATTCTTTGGAGCAAAATAAACAGGTTTGTCAAAATGGCGACACCCGATAGCGCCACCCATTTTGTCTCGTCGAAATTTCTGATGGTGAAAGAGCCGCCGGCAATGGTGCCGGAGTTGGAGTAAAAAACCAACACCACCAGTCCCAGGATCGCCCCGAGGATTGCCGGAACAACCGTCGCTGTGGTTTGGCGAGACCGAGTTGCGGTCACCTTGAATCCTTCACCTTTGTCGGGATGGTACAGCCCCCTTCCGGCCGCCGCGGCGCCCGATAAGGCTCCCAATGCGTTGGTTGACAAGCCATGCCGACCCTCAGAGTTCGCCGCTCCAGGAACGATCAGCAAGATCGAGCCGCAGGCTAGCACGATCTCAGCTTCGAGCAATTGCCAATAATCGTCATGCGCGCTAACGTTGCCGGACCTAAAGAGGCCGATCCGTGGAGCAACTGCCGCCTGCGGGGCGTTCGCCAGGGTGGCGCACCTGTTGTTACTATGGGGCCAGTGTGAGTAAGCTGTTCGGGAAGCGGCTTTGCCATTTCCCCCATCATCAAAAGCCGCATTAGCTAGAGTTGGTCATGTTTAGATACGCAATTGCCATCATGGCCACGCTGGGTGTCATTAATGGTGCCAGCGCAGAAAAGTTTGACACCGGACATGACTTGGAGGTGGCTTGTCGGGGTGCGGTCGAGATAATCGAGAAGGAGGCCAGCCTGGTTGGCTCCGATGGCTTCCGGGTTGGAGCGTGTGTTGGTTACATCAAAGGTACAATAGATACCATTTCCACTCTGTATCCACCAAAAGACAAGTGGCTGTGTTTACCAAATATCATGACTCCCACTAAAACCATAAAAGAGGTCATTCAATACGTCGAGAGTAATCCGAAAAGCAGACAATATCCGGCAGCTCGTTTGGTTGTAATGACCATGTGGAAAAATTGACGATGTCCAGCGAAAACACGGCAATAATGAGTGGAATAACGCGGTGTTGATACGAAACGGTTTGATAATTTGTCTGGCGTATCTCGTTTGCTATCCCTCTACCGCTTACTGCCAGTCAGAGGCATTAACCAAGGCCTATGAGCAGAGCCTGAAATATTACTCCGAGGGCCGCCATGAGCAGGCTACGCCTTATGCCGAGAAGGCTCTGACGCTGGGCGAAAGTGAGTTCGGTCCCGATCACCTATTCACAGCCGAACAACTCAACAATCTGGCAACCATCTATCAAGCTCAAGACCGGTACGAATTGGCACAACCGCTTTACCAGAGAGCCCTAGACATTCGGGAAAAGGCGTTGGGTCCGGAGCATCCTGTCGTGGCCCAAACCCTCAACAATTTGGCGACACTATACTACTTTCTGCACCTCTATCCTGAGGCTGAACCACTTTACCAACGCTCTCTTGCCATATGGGAAAAGACCTATGGGGCGGAACACCCCCAGGTGGCGACGGGAACAAACAATTTGGCTGCGCTCTACTTCATCCAGAAACGATTTGAAGATGCCGAATCTCTTTTTCTGCGTTCGTTGGAGATCCGGGAAAAGATTCTGGAATCAGGCCATCCGGAAATTACCCAAAATCTAATTAATTATTCGGCGGTTTTGCGTAAGACAGGGCGCTCGGTCGAAGCAAGAAAAATTGAAGCCAGGCTCAGGGAGCTTATGAGCAAGAAGAAGTAGACCGACCCGGGAAAACCGAACCGCCAAGCCCAAGTGCCGTGAGCCGGATGCCCCGCGCGCGCGGCGCCGGTTGGCGCTATTTCTTGTACCAGAAGGTGTCGGGGCGATAGAGGCCGAACTGGGCTCCGGGATCCCAGTTGTAGACGCCTTCCTCGGGCAGGTTCATCAGGTCGGCCCGCACCACCACCGGTTGCCTGACGCCGGCCACCATGCCGATGGTGAAGATCTCGCTGGCATGGATCTCCAGCATGCGCCGCCAGATCTTGGCCCGCGCCGGGTCGTCGACGGCCAGCAGCCAAGCCTGGTTGAGTTCGGCCAGTTCCTGCGCCGCCGCCATGTCGGGCGCCTCGCCGGCGGCGCCGGAGGTCTCGAAGTGCTGCCCCCACTTGGGCCATTGCAGGCTTTGTTGCGTCGTCGGCGCCAGCTCGGCCGGGCTCATGGCCGGTGTCGCCAGGCCGTTCTCCAAACCCGACCAGATCGACATCACCGTTTCGCCGGAAAAGATGCGGTTGCGGAAGACCTCGCGCTGCGAGGGCTTGGTAAAGAGCTTGATGCCGATCTCGGCCCAGTTGGTGCGCACCAGTTCGAGCACGTCGGTCTGCTCCGTCTCCTCGCCCGCCGTCTCGACGATGATGTGCAAGGGCCGGCCATCAGGCAAAAGCCGCGTCCCTTCGTCGTCGCGCTTCTTGAGGCCCAGCTTGTCGAGCAGCTGGTTGGCCGCCTTCGGGTCATAGCGCGCCGAGGCCTTGGCGTAAGCCTCGACATAGAGCGGGCTATCGGGCAGCACCGTGTTGGCGTGTTCCAGCGCCAGGCCGAAATAGAGCGCCTGGTTGATCATCTCGCGCTCGATGCCCAGCGACAGAGCGCGGCGGAAATCGCGCTGGCGCAGGAGCTTGCGCCACACCGGGTCGTTGACGTTGAGGTTGGGATAGAGCGCCAGATGCGCCCCCTTGGCGGTGCGCCACAAAAGCACCCGGAAGCGGCCGCGCTTTTCGTTCTCCTTGAGGAAGGTGTAGTCCTTGAGGAAGATGTTGCGCGACTGCAGGTCGGCCTCGCCGGCACCGGCCTTGGCCGGGATCAGCTTGCCGTCCGAGGTGGAGAAGATCAGCCGGTCGAGGTAGGGCAACTGGTGCCCCTGCTTGTCGAGGCGGTGGAAGTAGGGGTTGCGCCGGCCCACGAAACGCGTGGCCGGCGGCCGCGTCACGTTCATCCAGGGCTGCAGCGTCGGCAGGTCGGGATTGTCGAACTTGTAGAGGTTGTCCTTGCGGTTGTGCAGCGCCGCCCAGTTGCGTTGCTTGGCCGCCCGGGCCTTGGCCGCCAGGTCCTCGGCCTTGGCATAACGGGCGTGGAATTGCTTGAGGTAATGGGCCGGGCGGTAGATGAAGAGCGGCGAGGCGCCGGCCAGGCGGGGCAGGAAGAAGGGATTGGGCTTGGACCAGCTGTAGCGCACCGTGGTCTGGTCGACGATCTCGAAGCGCGGTGGCTGGCCCGCTACCAGCAGCGATCGCGGCGGCCCCGAGGGCGAGAGCTGTGGATTGTTGGCGACGTCCTGCCAATAGTAGCGAAAATCCTCGCTGCTGAAGGGTTGGCCATCGGACCAGCGGTGGCCGCGGCGCAGCGAGAGCGTGAAAATGCGCCCTTCCTTGACGCTGACGGCCTTCAATAGATCAGGCTTGATAGCGAAGCTGCGATCGTAGCCGACCAGCCGGGAGTAACCATAGACCACCATCAGCCTGAGGTCCTTCGAGCGGCTGATCAGCATCCTCAGGTCGCCGCCGTGGCGGCCCGGCTGAAGGCCCTCGGCGGCCAGGTCGACGATCGCCGGCTCGGCCGGCAGGCGTTCGGCCAGCGCCGGCAGTTCGCCGCGGGCCACGGCCTCCGCCAGTGCCGGCGTCTCGATCAGCTTGGCCGCCTCAACCTCCCCCAGGGCCAGCCCCAACGCCAACAGCGCCGCCACCACCTTCTTCACCACGTTCATGCCAACAGGCTCCCTGCCTCTTGTTCGCTGACCGCCGCGCGCACGAAATGGCCGGCGCCCAGGTCGACCAAACGCGGCTGGCGCTCATCGTCGACGGTGAAGGGCGGCTGCCAGGCGCCGGGATCGGAGCAGCGCCCGGCCATCAGCGCCGTCAGGTCGAGCCGGCTGTCGGGGTCCGGCTTGGGCACGGCGCTCAGCAGCGCCTTGGTATAGGGATGCACCGGATCCTTGAACAATACCTCGCGCTCGGCCATCTCGACCAGCCGGCCGCTGCACATCACGGCGATGTGGTCGGCGATGTAATCGACCACGGCCAGATTGTGCGAAATGAACAGGTAGGTCAGCCCGAGCGAGGATTGCAGGTCCTTCAACAGGTTGAGCACCTGGGCCTGGATCGAGACGTCGAGCGCCGACACCGGCTCGTCGCAGATCAACAGATCAGGCTGTAGCGCCAAGGCCCGGGCGATGCCGATGCGCTGGCGCTGGCCGCCCGAGAAGCTGTGGGGATAGCGCCTGAGGAAGCGCACGTCGAGGCCCACCACGTCCATCAGCTCGCGCACCCGCTGGTGGCGTTCGTCCTCGTCGCCGATGCGGTGGATGACCAGGGGCTCGCTGACGATGTCGTAGACGGTCATGCGCGGATTGAGCGAGCCGAAGGGGTCCTGGAAGATGTACTGAACCTTGCGCCGGTAATCGAAGAGCCGCCGCCCCCGAAGTCCCAGCACGTCGACCGCCGTGCCGCGGTCGTTGTAGATCACTTCGCCGGCGTCGGCGCTCAGCGCCCGGATGATCATCTTGCTGGTGGTGGTCTTGCCGCAGCCCGATTCGCCCACCAATCCCAGGCACGTGCCGCGGCCGACGCTGAAGCTGACGTCGTCGACGGCGACCTGTCTGCCGCCCGGCCGCGAGCCCAGGATCGTGGCGCGGCGGGTGGTGAAGCTCTTGCTTAAGCCCCGCACCTCGAGCAGCGGCGCCCGGCGTTCCGCTTTGCCGTCCCAGGGCTCGGTGGGGGATTCACCATGGGGTTCGTCCCGACGCATCAGGGCACTGCCTTGCGAGCGGATCTCGCGGATCGGCACCAGGCGTTCGCCGGCTTTCATGTCAAAGCGCGGCACGGCATGCAGCAGCGCCTTCATGTAGGGATGCCCGGCCTGGCGGAAGACGTCGTCGCGCCGGCCCCGTTCCATGACCTCGCCCTGGTACATCACCACGATCTCGTCGGCCACATTGGCCACCACGCCCAGATCGTGGGTGATCATCAGGATGGCCATGCCAAGCTCGGCCTGAAGATCGCCGATCAGCTTGAGGATCTGGGCCTGGATGGTGACGTCGAGGGCCGTCGTCGGTTCGTCGGCGATGAGGATGGCGGGGCGGCAGATCAGCGCCATGGCGATCATGGCGCGTTGCCGCAGTCCGCCGGAAAGCTCGAAGGGGTAGCTGTGGATGGCCTGGGCCGGATCGGGAAACCCGACCAGCCCGAGGATCTCGCGGCTGCGTTGCCGGGCCGTGGCGGCGTCGACGTGGCCGTGCAACAGCAGCGCCTCGGCAATCTGGTTGCCCACCGTGTGCAACGGCGACAGCGAGGTCATGGGCTCCTGGAAGATGACCGAGATGCGGTTGCCGCGCAGCATGCGCAAGGGCCGGCCGTCGGGCTCCAGCTTGGCGATGTCGACGAAGTTGCCGGGCTTGTCGGGATCGAAGAAGAGTATCTCGCCGGCCGTGATGCGGGCCGGCTTGGGCAGAATGCCGAGAATGGCCTGCGACACCACCGTCTTGCCCGAGCCCGATTCGCCGACCAGCGCCACGGTCTTGCCCTGGGGGATGCGGAAGGAAACCCCGTCGACGGCCTTGATGATGCCCTCGGGAACGCGGAATTCGACCTTCAGGTCGCGCACCAGCAGCACGTTGCCCATCAGCCGCCCTCCGCGGCCGGGCCGGCCGGGCTCATGAGGCCGTGGCGCTGCAGATTGTCGATGGTGGAGGGGCTGAAGCTCAGGTCGCGCCGGCCGGCGGCGGCCAGGGCCTGGGCCGTGATCTCGCTGAAGCCCTCGAGCGCCGAATCGATTTTCAGCGCGCGACCGCCGCCCGCCAGCTTCAATTGCAGCCAGCCCTGTTCGCCGTCGCGCCGGGTCGAATAGTAGCGCAGGCTGAAATCCCCCAGTTCGGCCCAGGCGATTTCACGCGGCCAGGGCCCCAGAGCCCGGATACCGCTGTCGCCGACCTCATAGCGGGTGGCCTGGCGTAGCGCCGTGCGCAGTGCGAAAAGAGCAAAGAGAATGGCCATTCCCCCCAACAACATGCTGACCACCGGAATAGGTCCCGCCAACCAGAGCGGCGCCAGCGTCAATATCATCCCTGCCCCCGCCCGCAGGTAATCGGCGACCAGCGCCCTCGGGGGGTAGCGGTGTTGCGTCACCGGCCCAGACTAAACGCATCGACTGGCGAGAGCCAGTGGGCAGCGCGGTGGCCGTCGAGCGCCTCCTTGAGGTTGGCGAGAAAATCCCACAGCGCCTCGTCGTGTCGCGCGTGGTGGCTCAGGATCCCGGTCGGCTCGTCGGCGTCGGCCCGGCCGCCGCGCCGCGCCGCCAGGTGTCCGACCAGGCTCTCGAGCACCGGGCGCTGGCCCAGAAAACCGCCCCCATGCCAGGCCACCGGATCGACGTGAGTGTTGATTTCCACCAGGCCGGCCACCGGGAATTCCCGGTGGCGCGGGGCAAACCGCGAGAGGCCGCGAAAGCCAAGCTCCGGCAAGGCCGGCACCAGGGCGGCGGCGAGGCGGTTCCAGGGCGGCACGAAGAGCGGCAACAGGCGGGCGCCGAAGATCTCGCCGAGGCGGATCCGGCCACGTTCGATCTCGGCTTTGCCGGCATCGAGATCGCGATCCTCGGGAAATTCGCTTTTTTTTCCGCCCCGGCGGGCCCGGTCGCGGTGGTCGAAGCCATGCACCGCCACTTGCACCGAGGTCGGCGCCAGGCGGGCGGCCAGGGTCTCGTCGGCCCGGGCCGGCACCACGGCCAGGCAGAGCGGAACCTCGTCTCCCAGCAGCGCCAGCAGCCGGTCCAAGGCGGCACCCGGCCGCCCGGCGTCGTCGTCGCGCCACCACAGCGTGGCCCGCCGCCCGGCCGCCGCCCAGGCGTCGAGTTCGCGTTCGAGCTGGTGCCAAGGGCTCATGCCAGCCATTGCTCGAGCAGCGCGGCGGTTTTGCCGGCTCCGCCGGTGTCGACCTGGGCCCGCGCCGGCGGTCCCGCCAGGGCCCGATCGACGGCCGCCGCCAATTTGTCCGCATCGAGCTCGTCCTCGGCCACCACCTCCAGCCGGCCGCGCTCGGCCAGCAGCCGGGCCCTGAGCGTCTGTTCGGTTTCGATACCGCCGGCGTAGGGCACCACCACGGCCCGGGCCCCGGCCCTGAGCGTCTCCATCACGGTGTTGTAGCCGCCCTGGCTGATCGAAAGGCGGCAATTCATCAACAGCGTCGGGAAGTCGCCCCGGGCGCGCTCGACGATCAGGCCCGCGCCCGCCTGGCGGGCCTCGGCGGCGAGCGCGGCGAATTCCTGGTCCGCCACCTTGTAGCCCACCAGCACACGCCAGGTGGCGTCGGCGGCCCGGCTCAAGCGTCTGGCCGCGATCGCCGCCTCGAGCAAATCGAAGCCGACGGCGCCGCCGCCGGCCGAGACCACCACCTCGTCCCAGCCGGCCGCGCCCAGGCCGCCGCGCCGCCCGCTCTCGTCCACCACGTAGCCGGTGTAGGCCAAGCGCCCCTTGATGCGCGCGGTGTGGGGAAAGGTCTCGTCCAGCGCGATCAGCTCGGGATCGCCGTGCACCAGGATGCGCTCGAAGTAGCGCTCGATCAGGGACAGCATCTCGTCGTTGCGTTCGGGCTTGTGCTGGCCCACCAGGATGTCGCGCACCGAACAGGCGATCAGCGGCCGTGGCCGGGCCGCCGCGGCCTGCTCGAGCAGGGGCAAAAGCTCGAAGCGCATCTGGCGCCGGCCGAAGGGAAAGAGCTCGAAG
Source organism: Alphaproteobacteria bacterium (assembly GCA_030740435.1). Classification (NCBI taxonomy): domain Bacteria; kingdom Pseudomonadati; phylum Pseudomonadota; class Alphaproteobacteria; species Alphaproteobacteria bacterium. The sequence continues at coordinate 10,223 of JASLXG010000106.1, forward strand.
AGCAGCGCCTGGGGGGCGATTTCCCGGTAGGCGGCCAGCAGGGCGTCGCGCCGGTGCCGGCGCCAATCGTCATCGATGGGCTGGTCGTGCTCGTCGACCAGCAGCTTGAAGTAGAGATCGGTGGCCCGGGTCGGCGGCAGTTGGTGCAGGCTGGCCTGACCGAGCTCCAGATCGGGCACCGCGTGCCCGCCCGAGACCAGCGTCACCTCGAAACGTTGGGCCAGGGCGCGGGCCAGGGTCGCGGCGCGCTTGAGATGGCCGATGCCCAACAGGTGCTGGACGTAGAAGAAGATGCGCCGCTTCATGACGCCTCGCGGAGCGCCAGGCTCGGGCCCCCGGGCCGGGGCCGGCCGTCGGCTTCGAGGGCAAAAAAGTGCATGGCTTGGCGCTCCAGCTTGAGCGGCGGCCGGCCCAGCATGGGCCAGTCGTATGCCAGCGCCATGATGGCCCGCATGACGCCCAAGTGGGTCACCGCGACGGTGGGCGGCCGGCCGGCCAGCTCGGCCAGCAATGGTCTCAGGCGATCCTGCACCTGGCGCGGGCTTTCGCCGCCCGGTGGCTGGAAGTCGAGGCCGCGATCCTCGTTGGCCGCCATCTCGGGGTGGGCGGCGCGCAGCTCGGGCAGCGTCTGGCCCTCCCACTCGCCCCAGTCCAATTCGACCAGGCGCGGCTCCAGGGCGGGGCTTTGGCCGCTGAGCAGCTCGGCCGTCTCCACGGCCCGCACCAAGGGGCTCGAGAGCCACTCGAAGGCGGCCACTTCGAGGGGTGGGCCAAGGCCCGCCAGCGCTGCCCGGCCGGCTTGCGAGAGCGGCACGTCGCGCCGCCCCTGCATGCGTCCGGCGGCGTTCCAGTCGGTGGCGCCGTGGCGCAACAGGGCCAGTTTCGTCATGCGCCCGGCCGGGCCGCGGTGATGGCGCGGTCGAGGATGTCGCCGGCCCGCTCGAGGCCGCGCTCGCGGGCCACCCGGCCGGCGGCGACGTCGCCGGCGTGGCCCCGCTTCGGGTCGTCGAGGAAATAGCGCACCGCCGCGGCGAAGGCCTCCGGGTCGTTCTCCGGCACCAACAGCGCCGTCTCGCCCTCCCAGACCACCTCGGGCACGCCGCGCACGTTGCCCGCCACCACCGGCAGGCCAGCCGCCTGGGCCTCCAGCAGCGCCATGCCGTAGGCCTCGCCGGCGGCCGGCCAGAGGTAGAGATCGCTGCTGGCATAAAGCTCCGGCAGGTCGCCCGGTTGGCGCGCCCCGGCAAAGACCACGCGGCCCTTCGCTGCCGCGTTCAGCAGGCTTTCGACCTCGTCCCGGGCCGGGCCGTCGCCGACCACCAGCAGCGTCCAGTCGCCGCCCGACAGCAGCGCTAGCGCCTGGGCCAGGCGGTGGTAGGATTCGAGCTTGTCGCCGGGCCGCATCATGGCCACCGTCAGCAGCCAGTGGCCCTCGGGCTCGAGCCCGAGCTCGGCGGCCCATTTGGCCCGGCCGGCGGCGCGGCCCGAGCGGGCCTCGGCGAAGGGCCGGGCATCGAGGAACGGCGGCAGGTGCAGGAGCATCGCCCCGGGCGCCAGCAGCGGTGCCACGCAGGCCATGTCCAGCGTGGTCAGCGAGAGCACCGCGGCGGCTTCCCCCAGCGCTGCCGCCACCGCCTGGTGGCCGAGATCCCAAGGACCGCCGGCGCGCTTGGGGGCATGGCTCGCCTCGGCCACCAGATAGGGCAGGTCGAGCTGGCGGCAGACCGCCGGGCCCAGCCAGTCCGGCGCCTTGTAATAAAGATGGTAGCTGAGCCAGGCCTCGGGCGGCTCGGGCGCCTCGCGAAAGCGTCCCACCAGGGCCGCCGCCTCGGCCTCGCCGCGGGCCTTGATGACGGCCTGGCGGGCGGCCTCGCCGCGGCCCTCGTAGCTGCGAAACTCGGAGGCCAGTTCGACCGTGTGGCCGGCCGCCTCGAGGGCCGCCATCAACAATCGGGCCATGCGCCGGTCACCCGAAGGCGTGGCGTGGTTCGGCGCTTTCAGCGGGGCATAAAAGGCGATGCGCAACGGTGGCCCTCCCTGACCCCGTCAGGCGATACGATCCTTGGGTTCCCGGCCGGCGAAGACGGCATCGAGATTGTCCAGGGCGCGAAAGCCCATGGCATCGCGGGTCTCGCGCGTGGCGCTGCCTATGTGGGGCAGCAGGAAGGTGTTCGAGAGTTCGCGGTAGGCCGGATCGATGTCAGGTTCGTTGTTGTAGACGTCGAGCCCGGCAGCCGCCAGCTTGCCCGATTTCAAGGCCTCGATCAGGGCCGTGTCGTCGATGATGGAGCCGCGCGCCGCATTGACCACGATGGCACCGTCGGGCAGCAAGGCAATCCGCTCGCGGTTGAGCAGGTGATGCGTCTCGGGCGTGGCGACGCAATGAAGGGCCAGGAAATCGCAATGCGGCAACATGTCCTCGAGTTTGCCGTGAAAGCTGGCACCGGCTTGGGTCTCGGCCTCGAGAGGCCGCAGGTCGTTGTAATGGATCTCCATGTCGAAGCCGCGGGCCCGGCGGGCCGTCACTTGGCCCACCCGGCCCATGCCGATGATGCCCAGGCGTTTGCCCGTCACTTGGCTGCCCACCATGAAGCTCGGGCTCCAGTCGCGCCATTCTCGGCTACGCACCAACCGTTCGCCCTCGGCGGCTCGGCGCGCCGCTCCCAGGATGAGCAGCATGGCGATCTCGGCCGTGGCATCGGAGAGCACCTCGGGCGTGTTGGTGACGACGATGCCGCGGGCCTTGGCGGCTTCGAGGTCGACGTGGTCGAAGCCGACGGAGAAATTGGCGATCACCCGGATGCTGTCGGGCAGGCGGGCTATCACGTCCGAGGAAAATTGCTCGGTGTGGCAGGGCACGATGCCGTCGGCGCCCGAGGCGGCGGCGATCAGTTCGTCGGCGGTGTAGAGGCGGTCATCGGGGTTGAGGCGGGGGGCATAATCGCGGCTGAGCCTGGCCTCGACGGCGTCGGGCAGCTTACGAGTTACCAGGATGGCGGGCTTGTCGCTCATGATCGCTTTCCCGAATCGGTGCCCAAAAGGCCCTATCTCTTGCGGATCGAGGTATCCCAATAATCGTACCAGACCAGCGCCAGCGAGCAGACGGATATCACCCAGAAGGGCAGGCCGCCCCAAAATCCGGCCAGCCCCGAGGAAATGCTCTCGGCCAGCCCGATAATGAAAACCGACAGTATGGCCGCTCCGACGAGGCCGGAAATCATGTCGATGCGTTGTTGCGTCATGTCTGTCCTCCTGGCGACTTCACGGCCTAATGCGCTCGGCGCCAGGGATCACGAACTGGCCGCCATCCTCGACCAGGAAGGAGCGGCGCTTCTGTACGATGCGTTCGGCCCCAGGGATGACGTATTGAAACCCCGACGCGGTCTTATCGACTGAAAATTCGGCTGGTGTCATGCTGCGTCCTCTCTATGACCCAGCGATCAGAGTAGCCGTTTGGGCAGCGGCACAGGAGTCCTTTGTACGGCCGGCAGGACCGCTGAGAGAACGGCTGCGCCCGTCTCTGGCTCCGGAGACTGCCGCGAAGCCCCCAGCCGACAACATTTGCCCTCGTTTCATAGAGTATGATGCCCCATCATCACCGGGCGGGCGGGCACGATGAAAAACTCCAACGATTGGGAAACGGCGCTGACGGGTTTGACCAACCCAGCGGAAAAACGAATTGCTGTTGCCTCGAACGATTGTCCAGAGTAATCCTGAACGCTTAACGTAGTGGTGTCGGCAGCAAGTGCGCACAATGGTGGACAATCGATCCCCAGAAAAACGAAGTGCCACCATGCGGGCCGTTCGCGGCAAGGACACGAAGCCCGAATGGATTGTGCGCCGTCTCGTTCACGGCATGGGATATCGCTACCGGCTGCACCGCAAAGACCTACCCGGAACACCAGACTTGGCCTTTCCAGGGCGTAAGAAGGCGATCTTCGTCCACGGGTGTTTTTGGCACGCGCACGGGTGCGCCATCGGCCAACCTCCGAAATCCCGGCGGGATTATCGTAGCACGTTGTCGCGACCATCGCGAACGTGACCCCTTTCCACCGGCGAGCACCTGACGCGCCTCATGATGAAACCGATGACGCCGCGCCGACGGCAGACTGGGCTTCATGGGACGGCGCTGTTCGGTGGGCGACTAGGCTGATCTCCGGCGATCTGCCGACGGCAACCAGTGGCCAAGCCCCTCAGCGCCGTGGTGACGCGCGCTTTGGCTAGGCAGACAGTGTTCTTGTCTGCGTCAAGCGGCAGAAGGGCAGCCGGATCGTTGGCGTAGCGGACATAGTAGCGGGAATTCTGGCGCGTCCGCTTTTCAGTTGCTTCCCCGATGCTTCCCGAAATACCAGCGGCTCCTGGTCACCCGGACAAGGTGACACCAAGGTGCTGGAAAATAAGGAAAAAATGGAGCGGGCGATGAGATTCGAACTCACGACTTCAACCTTGGCAAGGTTGCGCTCTACCCCTGAGCTACGCCCGCGCCGGGGTCCGGGACCGGCCCGGAGATCGAGGCCCGGTATATAACCCCTGCCGCGCCGGCATGGCAAGGGCGCCGGCAAGCCGGCTCAGGCCCGGAGGTCTTCGCGCAACTGCTGTCGCAGGCGTTCGATGTGGTCGCCCGAGGGGCGCCGCATGGCGTTGGCCCGGGAAACGCGGCGGCTGCCCAGACGCC
>JASLXG010000107.1 GCA_030740435.1 Alphaproteobacteria bacterium
GCCCGACCGGATATGAGGTGATGCGGCAATGCCGCTCAAAACGTAAACGAGGCCATCCTGTGCGAAGCCTGACGATCACAACCAAACCAAAAGGAGTTCCACCTTGACAACGAGACTCCCATATGAGGGTCAGGGAGGGGGTGTTTTTCGGGCGTTCAGGACACTAACCGATCACCCGCTTGACGGCCTCGACGATGTCGGCCACCTGGGGCGTGGCGGCGCGTTCGAGGTCTTCGTTGTAGGGGATCGGCACCTCGCGGCCGCCCAGCCGCAGCACCGGGGCGTCCAGATCGTCAAAGCCCTTCTCCGCCACCATGGCCGCCACCTCGCCGCCGAAGCCGCCCGTGAGCGGCGCCTCGTGGACCACCACCAGGCGGTTGGTCTTGGCCACCGAGGTCAGGATGGTTTCCGTGTCCAGCGGCTTGATGGTGCGGGGATCGATGACCTCGATGGAGATGCCCTCGCGTTCCAGCAGAGCTGCCGCCGAGAGCGCCCGGTCGACACAGACTTGCGTCGCCACCACGGTGGCGTCGGAGCCCTCGCGCCGGATCGCCGCACGGCCGATGGGGATGGCGTAGGGCTCCGTGGGAACCGCCGAGGGCTCGCCCAGATATAGGAGCTTGTGTTCCAAAAAGATCACCGGATTGTCGTCGCGGATGGCCGAGATCAACAGGCCCTTGGCGTCAAAGGCCGACGACGGTGCGATCACCACCAGGCCGGGCACGTGGTTGAACCAGGCCTCGAAGCTTTGGCTATGTTGCGCCGCCATGCGGATGCCGCTGCCCTGGGGGCCGCGGAAGACGATGGGCACCGTCGGCTTGCCCCCCAGCATGAAGCGAAACTTGGCCGCCTGGTTGACGATGGCGTCCATCATGTAGGTCACGAAGTCGAAGATCTGGATCTCCACGATGGGCCTGAGCCCAGCCGCCGCGGCGCCCACGCCGGCGGCGGAAAAGCCCATTTCGGAAAGCGGCGTGTCGCGCACGCGTTCCGTGCCATAGGCCTCCTTCAGGCCCTTGGTGGCGCCGAAGATGCCGCCGATGCCGGCCACGTCGAGGCCCATCACGAAGACCCGTTCGTCGCGCTCCATCTCCTGGTGCATGGCCTCGTTGATGGCCTCGATGTAGTGGATTTCGCGACTTCCCCGGTCACTGGGCTCGGCCGGCGTCTCGTGCGGCACCGTGACGGCGGCCTCCATCAGCTCGACGCTGGGCGGCGTGCCGCCCTCGGCAAACTCGATGGCGCCGTCGATCTCGCCCTCGACCTCGTCGCGGATGCCGCCCAGCAGTTTCTTGTCGATGCCGTCGCGCTTGAGCAGAATTCGTTCCAAGCGCTTCAGGGGATCGCGCTTTTTCCAGGCCTCGACCTCTTCGTCGGGCCGGTAGGGTGCCAGGTTGGCGCGCATGCTGTGGTCGTCCCAGCGATACGTCAGGGCCTCGATCAGGCTCGGCCCCTCGCCGCCCCGGGCCCGCGCGATGGCCGTCTGCACGGCCTCGTGCACGGCAATGACGTCGTTGCCGTCGATGGTCTGGCCGGGTACCGAGTAGCCCACGGCACGGCGCGAGATCTTGTCGGTCGAGCAGGAATAGCTGAAGGCCGTCGACAGGCCGTAGCGGTTGTTCTCGCAGATGAAGACCAGCGGCAGATTCCAAATGGCGGCCATGTTCATGGTTTCGTGGAACATGCCTTCGTTGGAAGCGCCGTCGCCGAAGAAGCAGATGCCCACGGTGTCGTCGCCGCGGATCTTGGCGGCCAGTGCGGCGCCCGTGCCGATGCCCATGCCGGCCCCGACGATGCCGTTGGCACCGTAGATGTTGCCGTCCAGCGCGGCGATGTGCATGGAGCCGCCGAGGCCGCTGCAATAGCCTTCCTGGTTGCCGAAAAGCTCCGCCATCATCAAATCGAGACGCGCCCCCTTGGCGATGCAGTGGCCGTGGCCGCGGTGGTTGGAGATGAGGAAATCCTGTTCCAGCAGGCTGGCGCCGACGGCCGCGCCGATGGCCTCCTCGCCGACGTAGGAATGCGCCGTGCCCCGCACGTGGCCGCCCTTGAAAAGCTCGGCCGTGCGCTCGTCGAAGCGCCGGATGCGCACCATGGTGCGATAGAGACTCTCGAGAAATCCGTTGCTCAGCTCGGCAACGGCGTCGCTCTTGCTGCTGGCCATGATGCCCCTCTCCCGGCTTTGCTGCTTACCCAAGTCCGACAGCATAGCCTGTACCGCCCTCGGGAACGAAGTGCCAAGCGAGGTGCATGGGCGTATCATGGGGACGGAGGCAGCAGCATGAAAAAACTGATCATCGAGGCCCGGGTCAACGAATACGCCAGCCGCGAGGGCAACGCCCACGTGCCCTGGCTGCCCCCCGAGATCGCCGCCGACGCCGTCGAATGCGGCCAGGCCGGCGCCTCGATCATCCATTTCCACGGCCGCGCCGCCGACGGCCAACCCGACCACGAATTCGAGGCCTACCGCGACACCATCCTCGAGATCCGGGCCGGCAGCGACATCATGGTGCACCCGACGCTGGGTTATGTAACGCTGGACGAGCCGGCCGAGCAGCGCCTCGACAACGTCATGCGGCTGGCAACCGACCCCGCCACCAAGCCCGAGTTCGCGCCCATGGACATGGGCAGCGTCAACGTCGACTGGTACGACCCGGTGGCCAAGGAATTCACCACCAAGGGACTGATCTACCAAAACGCCACCGACACCCTGGAATACTTCGCCCGCAACATCCGGGCCCAGGGCATAAACCCCTATCTGGTGTGCTGGAACATCAGTTTCACGCGCCAGATGACCGCCTTCATGGACATGGGCTTGATCGCCGAACCGGCATTCTGTTTGTTCCTGTTAAGCGACGACATCATGCTGGCGGGCCATCCCGGCACGCCCGACGGCCTGGAAGCCCACACCCGTTTCCTGCCGCCCCACAAGCGGGTGGAGTGGTCGGTATGCAACTACAATGGCGACCTATTGCGCCTGAGCGAAAGCATCATCACCTCGGGCGGCCACATCTCCATTGGGCTGGGCGATTATCCCTACACGGAGCACGGCGCACCGAGCAACGCCGAGCTGGTGCGACGCATCGCCGAGCAGGCCCGCAGCCTGGGCCGCGAGGTCGCCGACGTGGCCGAGACCCGGGCCATGCTGGGCCTGGCCGGGGGCAGGGGCTGACGCGCTAG
>JASLXG010000108.1 GCA_030740435.1 Alphaproteobacteria bacterium
AGGGCTTCCGGCAGGAAGCCTGGGCGCCGACTGCGGACAGAAGAACGGAGCCCCTGCAGGCATCACCGCGGAGACGGAAACAAAGGGCGTTCGGAGCTTGACATCAACCAACCGATTACAGAAGGCACAGAGACACAGAGACACAGAGATTCTAGGCGAAGCAATCCAAGCCCTCTCTGTGCCTCTGTGTCTCTGTGGTTCACCAATGGACGGTGCCACCCAACTCTACTCTGGAGGTACCCTCAACCGCCCCTTAATGACCTTGCGGGTCGGCGTCATGGGCATGGATTCGACGATCGCCAGGCGTTCGGGCCAGAACATTTTGGCCACTTTGGCACCCGCCAGGTATTCCTTGACGTCGTCGAGCGTCAGCGCCGCCTCCGGTGCCAGCACCACGAACAGACAGGCGCGTTCGCCCAGCACCTCGTCGGGCACCGGCACCATGGCGGCCTGCAGTACGGCGGCGTGGGCTTCCATCAGTTCCTCGACGTCGAGGGGGTTGATCTTGATGCCGCCGCGCATGATGACGTCTTTCAGGCGCCCGGTGACGGTGATGTTGCCTGCTGCATCGATGCGCGCCAAGTCGCCGGTGCGGAACCAGCCGCCGGACCGGAAGGAAGCCTCGTTGGCGGCCTGGTTGTCGAGATAGCCCCAAAAATTATAGGGGCTGCGGATCTCCAGCTCGCCCTCATCACCGCTGGCGAGCTCGACGCCGTCCGGATCGCAAATGCGGGCGCTGCAGTCGCCGAACACGGGGCCGATGCTGGTGGCCCGCACCTCTTGCGGCGCGTCCTCGTGGCCGATGATGATGTCGAGCACCTCCGTCATGCCCCAGGTCTGGCAGACGCGGACGCCGGGGCAGGCCTCCTCCAGGCCGATCAGCACCTCGGGCAGGCAGACCGCACCGCCGATGAAGACTCGCCGCAAGTTCTGGCAAACGGCGGGGCCGAAGAACCCCGCCTTGCGGCCGGCCTTCACGTGAGCCGGGCCACAGAAAAGGATGGTCACTTCGTCGCGCACCAAGGTGCCTTCCAGAACCGGCGGCGCATAGGCCGCCATCATGGCGTTGGTGGCACCGGCCTCGAGCATGGCCAGCAGCACGATCAGGCCGAAGGCGTGGGTAAAGGCGGGGGCGCAAAGCACCGTCTGCTCGGCATCGATATGGAAGCCGCGGGCGCAGCTCACGCCGTCCAGCACCAGCGTGCGATAGGGATGCACCACGGCCTTGGGCGCCGACGTCGTGCCCGAGGTGAACATCACCACGCCCGGGTCGTCGGGACCGGGTGGATCGGCGATCTCACCGGGTTCGTGGGCGAGTAGATTATCGAATGCGAGCGAACCGGCCGGGGCCGTGCCACCGACCACGATGACTTGCTCCAGGCTGGGCACCTTGGCTTGCATCTCGGCCATCAGGGCCGCGGCATCGAAGCCCTCGATGCCGGCGAAGCAGACCACGCCGCGGGCCGCCACGTGGCGCAACAAGGGCTCCAGCTCGCCACCCCGGTAGGGCATGTGCAAAAGCGCCGGCACGCCGCCCATGGCCTGGATGCCGTAAAGTGCCACCAGAATGGCCGGCACGTTGGGAAGTTGAACACCGATGACGTCGCCCTTCCTGAAGCCCTGGGCCAGCAGGCCGCGGGCGAAACGCCTTACCTGATCGTCGAGCTCGGCATAACTGAGGCCGCCGCCGGGCGCCAGGGCGGCCGGCCGGTCTGGCGCCTTGCGGGCCCACTGGGCCAGCCAGTCCGAGGGCATGGTGTCGCTCCAGTCACCCTGTTCGATAAAACGCTTGGCCCGTTCGGGCGGGTAGGCCAGAGCCGATTTGAGATCCGCCATCAGTTACCTTTCCGTCTTTCGCGCTCCAGCGCCGCCAGCACCCGGTCGGGGGTTATGGGCAATTCCTCGAAGCGGATGCCCGTGGCATCTTTTATGGCATTGGCCAGCGCCGCGATGATGCCGGCCAGCGGTCCTTCGCTGCCCTCCTTGGCGCCGAAGGGGCCCAGGGGATCGATGCTTTCGACGATGTGGGCGTGGATGGGAGGCGAATCCATGATCGTCGGGATGCGGTAGTCGAGCAGGTTGGCGCGTGTCGGCAGGCCCAGGTGGTAGCCGGTTTCCTCATAAAGCGCCTGGGCCAGGCCCATCCAGACGGCGCCGTGGATCTGGCCCTCGACGGCGAGCGGGTTGATGGCCCGGCCGCAATCCAGCGCCACCCAGACGTCGTCCACCGTGACCACGCCCGAGGCTTCGTCGAGGGTCACCTCGGCCACCACGGCGGCGTAGGAAAAACCCATGGTGGCGCCCACGGCCGAGCCCCGGTACTTCTTGCCGCCATGCGATTCCGGCGGCGTGTCGTAGTTGCCGGTGACGCTGACGGTGCCGCCGCCGGCCAGCGCCGCTTCGGCGACTTCGTGAAATTTCAGGCCCCGGTCCTGGCTGGCGGCGCGGTAGCTTTCGTCGATCACCACGATGTCCTCGGGCGCCGCCTCGAGCTTCCGCGCCGCCGCCTCGACCAGGCGGGCCCGCAGTTTGTCGGCCGCCGCCAACGTCGCGTTCCCCAGCATGAAGGTCATGCGCGAGGAATAGGCGCCGTTGTCCTTGGGCACGATGTCGCTGTCGCTGGAGATCACCCGCACCCGGTCGAGGCCGACGCCCACCACCTCGGCGGCGATCTGGGCCATCACCGTGCTTGATCCCTGGCCGATCTCGGGGCCGCCGGTGAGCACCGTCAGGCGGCCGTCGAAGTCGAGCTTGAGCTTGACCGTGGCGTGGGGCTCGCCGGTCCAGTTGACCGGCTTGGCGGCGCCCGTGACCATGTGCGAACAGGCAAAGCCGATGCCGCGGCGGTGGCCCTCAGGCGCCGCCTCCAGGCCGTTTTCGCGTTTCTCCCGCCAGCCGCTGGCCGCTTCCACCCAGTCGATGCATTCGGGCAGGCCATAGGAATTCACCATCAGGTCGTTGGCCGTGAAGGTGGGGGCGGTGAGGAAATTCCGCCGTCTCAGCTCGAGGGGGTCGAGACCCAGCTCGGCCGCCATGTCGTCGAGCATGGATTCGAAACAGAAACGCACGTTGATGGTGCCGTGGCCCCGCATGGCGCCGCAGACCGGCGTGTTGGTGACCACGCGGCGGCCCAGGTAACGCGCGTTCTCGAGGGCATAGAGGCCGTGCAGCAGCGCCCCGGCATAAAGCAGCGTGATGACGCCATAGCCGCTGTAGGCGCCGCCGCGCTGGTCGTTCTCGAGCTCGACGCCGGTTATGCTGCCGTCGCGGCGCAGCCCGATCTTCAGGCGCAGATGAGTGTCAGGCCGGCCGCGGTGACTGATGAAGGTTTCCTCGCGGCTCAGCACCAGGCGCACGCGTCCGCCGGCCTCGCGGGCCAGAAGGGCGGCGATGATCTCGACGTTGAGGGCCTCGGCCCGGCTGCCGAAGCCGCCGCCGATGAAGGGCTTGACGACGCGGATGTGGGCCATCTCCAGGTCCAGCACCTTGGCCAGCATGAGGTGCACGTAATAGGGCACTTGCGTTGTGCAGTGCACCGTCAGGTGGCCGCGGTCGGGATCGTAATCGGCCAGCGCCGCGTGGGTCTCGATCTGGGCGTGGTTGACCTCGCCGCAATGGAAGCTCGCCTCGCGCACCAGATCCGCCGCGGCAAAGGCGGCATCGACGTCGCCCAGTTCGTGTTCGGCCAGGCGGTCGAGGTTGCCTTTGCGCTCGGCGTTGATCTCGGCCGCCCCCTCGACCAGGGCGTCGGCGGAATCGTAAGCCGGCAACTCGCGCAGCTCGAGTTCGATCAGCCCCAGCGCCTGGGCCGCGATCTCCGGCGTCTCGGCCGCCACCGCCGCCACCGGCTCGCCGCAGTAACGCACCTTGTGGCGCGCCAGCGGCAGCTCGAAACGCGCGATGGGCAGAATGCCGAAGCCCTGGTCGCTGACCTCGCCGGTTATCACGGCGTGAACGCC
>JASLXG010000109.1 GCA_030740435.1 Alphaproteobacteria bacterium
CCCACTACCGTGGTCATTCAGCATGCCGGCATAGCTGCCACCGCAACCTCCGGTTTGATCCTCGCAGGCCTCGGGAGTGTACGAAATACCGAGCTGGAAGCCCTGCATACGTGGCGTGAAGTAGGTAAGTTTCTCGGAGTCACCCTCAAAGCCGATGCGGAATGTCGGCACGCCAGCGCCGTTAGTGCCTGGGGCCCAATGCCGGAAGTTGGCCGAGTTCACACCGGTACCTGGAATCGTACCGCCAGGGCCGTAACCCATCAATTGGGCTGCCGAGTTCTCGGCGCCGATTTGGATCTTGCCGAAGCTACCGGAGAACCAGATGAAACTTTCGTCGATCTGATCGCCGCAGGTCTCGGCTTCGAGCTGTACCTGCACACCGACTTGGATGCCGCTGTCCAGCACGGTCTTTCCGTTAAAGATGATTTCGCCTTCACGCGACAGCCTGTGCGAACGAAGGTTGGAGCCGGGTTCGTCGTCTGCCGTACCGGCAACCAAGTCGGGGCCCGCACCATCATCCTGGCTGGCCATAACAAAATGGGCCTGGAAGTAACCTCCCACCCCCATTTTGACCTTGTCAGCCGCCGCAGCAGTGCCGGCCATGGCGCCGGCAGCCACAAGGGCAGTTGTGCCCAACAGTATCTTATTCATTCTCCACCTCTTTTCCTTATTCCAACGCATGTGCTTATGCGCTTAACTATTGTTTCCGAAAGCGTGGTAACAACACGTTCATTGCGGAGCAAAATACTGATTTGCCTAACAACGGCGCGTGGCAACAACGCAAACCTTGCATGCAACGGCGTGGAAACCCTCCTCAACGGTGCCGCAAGTGGTGCCAGTTAAGCCCGCTACCCGGTCCAAGGTCAAGGTCGTTGGGCTCGGAGTGTACCGAAAATCCCGCGGTGTTGCGATATTGCAACAGTGCCGGTAGGGCAATGGAATCAGTATGTTAGGGGTGTTTGTTTGAGAAATACCACAACTTCGTCAAAGGATCTGGTCACACTGCTGCCTCCCTCTTATGGTCTCCTTCTGCGGCCCCCCTTCAGCCCCAACATGTGCGATTAGGCGATGACTTTTGCAAACCCTGAAAGCGAACGGGCTCGCGCCCTTGAAATTCACAAATCCGGCGATCTCGAAGCCGCCGAAGCGATTTACGCGGCTTTGCTTGCCCAAGACCCCGAGGATGGCCCGACCAGCGGTTTGCTGGGTCTGCTGCGTCTGCAACAAGGCAGAGCGCCCGAGGCCAAGGAATTGCTCGAACGGGCTTGCCAGTTGGCGCCCGGGGAGGCCAAGCACCACAACAACCTGGGCAATGCCGAGATGGCGCTGGGCCAGCCCGAGGCGGCAGAAAAAGCCTTTTCCCGGGCAGTCGAGGTCGAACCGGGTGCGGCCGATTTCCACGTCAACGCTGCTACCGCCAAGCTGGCCCGCGGCCGCCACGAAGCGGCCATCGCCGGATTCCAAAGAGCCCTGGAGATCGAGTCCGGCAACTTTCGCGCCCTGCACAACCTGGGCAGCCTACTCAGCCGCCACAACCGCGTTGCCGAGGCTTTGCCCCACCTCAAGGCGGCCGCCGCCCATCCCGCCTGCCAGGCGGAAACCCTGGTCAATCTGGCCTCGGCCTACGATCGCTCGGGCCGGCTCGACGAGGCCGAGGCGGTGCTGAGCCGCGTTCCTGAAGGTGCATCCCTGCCGCCGCCCATTGAGATGTTCTTGACCATACTGCGCGCCCGTCACCGGCGGCAGCGCCACGACAGCGGCGCGGCGCTGGAGTTGCTGGCGCCGCTCGAGTCCCACTTCGCCGCCGGCGCCAATCCCGAACTGGCGGCCGATTTCCACCACGAATTAGGCCGGGCCGCCGACCTTGCCGGTCTGGCCGCCCGCGCCTTCGCCGCCTTCCTGGCCACCAAGCGCTGCCTGGCGGCGGCCGACCCCGAGGCCGCCAACAGCAGCTACCTAACCGAGATCAAAGAGCGCCGGCAGGCGCGGCCCCATGTTAGCAGCGCCGCCGCCGGTCCAGCGGCGCCCTCCTTGGCCTTTTTCGTCGGCTTCCCGCGCTCCGGCACGACGCTGCTCGAGGCCATGCTGGACGCTCACCCCGGCACCCTGACGACGGCCGAGGCCGGCCTCATCGGCGCCGTTGAGCAAACCGTGGAGGGTGCCGGCGATGATCTGACGCAGCATGCCGGGCAGGCTCGCGAAGCCTATTTCGGCGCACTTTCCGAGCATTTCGGAGAAGTTCCGGCTGGCGTCACCGTGATCGACAAACTGCCTCTCAACCTCAGCCATTGCCGCCTCTTGGACGCCCTTTTTCCCGAGGCCCGCCTGCTAGTGGCGCTGCGCGATCCCCGCGACGTGGTGTTGAGTTGTCTGATGCAGCGTTTCCTGCCCAACCAGGCGATGCGCGAGCTCGATACCCTAGACGGCACTGTCGCGCTCTACGAGGAAGTCATGGGGCTGTGGCTCGAGGCTCGCGACGAACTAGCCGTGCCTTGGTTGGAATATCGCTACGAAGACCTGGTCGCCGATCGGGAGGGGACGCTGGGCGGCATCCTCGATTTCCTCGGCCTGGACACCGATGCGGATCTCGCCGGCTACCGCGAAAAGGCCGCCGTCCGCGGCATCACCACGCCCAGCTATCTGGCCGTGCAGAACCCCCTCAACCGTCGCGCCATCGGGCGCTGGCAAGCCTACCAGGGCGAACTCGCCCCGGCCCTCGACCGCCTGGCGCCGTTCGCCCGGGCCTTCGGTTACGTTTGACGCCTGCCCGTGGCTGTTCCCCGCCAGCAAATGCAGAAGGTTCTCGACCTCCTTGCCCGGGGTCAGACGGGGCAGGCGCGACGGCTTTGCCAGGGTCTGCTGTTCAACCGGCCCGGCGACGTCGACGCCCGCCATTTGCTGGCCCTGGTCGATCTGCAGGAAGGCAAGCCCCAGGCGGCGGCGGTGTCACTCGAGAAACTTTGCCGAGAGGCTCCGAAGAACGCCGATCTCTGGCGCAATCTGGGCGTCGCCGAGCTCAGCTGCGGCAACCCCGACAGGGCCCGGGAGAGCCTCGAGCAGGGGCTGGCGCTGGCACCGAAAAATGCCGAACTGGCCTTCAACGCCGGTGTTGCGGCGGCGGCCGGCGGCGATCGGGCGGCGGCCAGGAGCTATTACGAACGCGCCGTCGAGTTGCAGCCCCGGCTCAATGCGGCACGCAACAACCTGGGCGCCTTGCTGGTCAAAGAGGGTGAATACGGCGCCGCGCTCCCCCATCTCGAGGCGGCCACGGCGACACCTGGTGCTCCCGATATCGCGCATTGCAACCATGCCAACGCCTTGGAACGGGTGAACCGTTTGGACGAGGCGGTGGCGGCACTGGCCCGGGTGCGCGACGGCGCCCGCCCCGAGCCCACCCTGGTCGGTGCCCGGCTGGCGCGGCGCCGGGGCCAGCCGGAACAGGCGCTGGCCCGATTGCGGGCCTTTCTGGCCAAGCCCACCGGCGGCATCGATGCCGGCACGCTGGGCGATCTTTGGCAACAAGTCGCGCTGTCGGCCGATCTGGTCGGTGACCATGCAGCCGTATTGCCGGCCGCCGCCAAGGCCAAGGAAAGATGGCGTCAACTGGCACCCGAGGTCGACGGTGCGGAGTATCTCGAGCATTTGGCGGCGCTGGGCCGCACTGCCGAGCTGCCGCGCCTGGCGCCGGGTGAGGGCAGCGCAGAGCTACCGGCAGGGCTGGTCTTTTTCGTCGGCTTCCCGCGCTCGGGTACGACTTTGATGGAGAATCTTCTGGCCGCCGACCCGGGCGTCCGCACCACGGCCGAGGCGGATTATCTCCATAGCGCCATCGGCGACCTGGCCCTGGCCGAGAGCGTCAGGCGGGACGATCTGTTGGCAGCGCGGAAACAATATCTCGACAATTTGCGAGCGGATTGTCACAGGGACAGGCCGGACTGGTCCGCGCTGATCGTCGTCGACAAGCTGCCGCTCAACATCGTCTACGGCCGCTGGATCGATGTGCTGTTTCCCGAGGCCAAGTTGCTGGTGGCGTTGCGTGATCCGCGTGACGCGGTCTTGAGCTGCCTCTTGCAGCGCTTTCGTCCCAATCCGGCCATGCGCAACCTGGACAGCCTGGCGGCCGCCGCCAAGCTTTATCGCCGGGCCATGGAGCTTTGGCTCGAGGCGCGCGACGGGCTGGAAATACCCTGGCTCGAATACCGCTACGAGGACCTGGCCGGCGACAGTGGCGAGACCCTGAAGCAGGTGCTTGAATTCGTTGGCCTCGAGGCTGACCCCCTGGTCCTGGACGCGCGCCGCCAAAGTCAGGGTGTGGTGGTACAAACGCCAAGCTATGAACGCGTCGCCGAGGCTATCGATACCTCGGCTGTCGCTCGCTGGCGCAACTACGCCACCGACTTCACAGCGGTTCACGACGACATCGCCCCTTTTCTCGAGGCTTTTGCATATGAATAGGCCAACGCAGCCGCTCGGCTGGGCCACCAGATTGCCCTTCTATTATGGCTGGATCGTGGTTGCCGTGGCTTTCGTCACCATGGCTTTCGGGGTTAACGCCCGCACCGCCTTTTCGCTGCTCTTTCCACCCATCCTCGACGAGTTCGGCTGGCAGCGCAGCACCATCGCCGCGACGTTTTCCATCGGCTTCATGGTCTCGACCGGGCTGACGCCGCTGATCGGTATTTTGATGGATCGCTTCGGGCCGCGCCTGACCATCCCGCTGGGCGCCGCGCTGGTGGGCCTCGGCCTGATGAGCGCCACCATGGCCAGCCAGCCCTGGCATTTCTTCGTCACCCTGGGCGCCCTGGTGGTGGGGGGCTCGGTTTTCATGAGCTATATCGGCCACACGCTGTTTCTGCCCAACTGGTTCGAACGCCGCCGCGGCCTGGCGCTGGGTTTGGCCTTTGCCGGCGTCGGCGTGGGCTCGATGACGCTGCTGCCCTGGATGCAGCGCATCATAGAGAGCGACGGCTGGCGCCAGAGCTGCTGGACCGTCGCCATCTTGCTGCTGGTCGTGGTGCTGCCGCTGAATTTGTTCTTTCAGCGCCGCCGGCCGGAAGATCTGGGGCTGCTGCCCGATGGCGCCAGCGCCGGACCCGGCGACGACGCGGGCGGCGCCCCGGCCGCCCCCGACGGCATCGTCGACCGGGCCTGGGTGGAAACCGAATGGACGCTGCCCCGGGCCATGCGCACGGCGCGCTTTTGGTGGCTGATGCTGTCGTTTTCGGCCGGGCTTTACGCCTGGTACGCGGTGCAGGTGCACCAGACGCGTTACCTGATCGACATCGGTTTCAGCGACAAAGTGGCAGCCTACGCGCTGGGTCTCGTCGGGCTCTGCGGCATCGCCGGCCAGATCGCCATCGGCCATCTCTCCGACCGGGTGGGCCGCGAATGGGCCTGGAGCTTCGCCTGCCTGGGCTTCGTCGCCACCTACGTCTGTTTGCTGTTGCTGCACGAGTGGCCGCAGCATTGGCTGATGTACGTTATGGTGGGGGTGCAGGGCTTTTTGGGCTACGGCGCGGCCTCGGTCTTCGGCGCCGTGCCAGCCGAGCTTTTTGCCGGCAAGCGCTACGGCCTGATATTCGGCGTCATCGCCTCGGCGGCCGGCGCCGGCGCGGCGCTGGGCCCCTGGGCCATGGGGCTGATGTTCGACCACTGGGGCAGCTACGACCAGTCCTTCGTGGTCGCCATCGCGGTCTCCGTCATCTCGATCCTGGCCATGTGGCTGGCCGGCCCGCGCCAAGTGCGCCTGGTCGCCGGCCGCCGGGGATAGCAGTCTGTCGGGTTTTGTTGGGCGGTTTGATTTAGAAACGGGTTGTGAGCAAATTTGCAGACTGTGTTCGGGATCAGGCGTTGCTGCTTCCTCGCGATATCCCGGTCATCAGGATTTTCCAAATGGATTGATTACACTCATTCCAAGAGATTCGAAGTCACGGGTATTACGAGTCACTACGGTAAGTCGGTGAAGCGACGCGGTTGCCGCGATCATGGCATCTTCGATGAGCGTATCCGACTTCCGATGCTTGAGCCGCGCCCACTCCCTGAAGGCAGACGCGTCCATCGCCAATACTCCGTAGCCGGCGACGACCTGATCGAGCCATACCTCTATCTCTTCGGCCTTTGCTGGATCCTGATCTCGGGTGATCTCAATCCCAACCTGTATTTCGCCGATCGTCACGGCGGAGACAAAGAGCTGGTCCGCCGATACCCCTTCGACCCAGTTCAGCACGGCCTTGTTCGGCTTTGGGCGGCGCAACTCTGAAACGACGTTGGTATCGAGCAGGTACACCGGCCTACTCGAAGACCGGTGTCGCGCGGTGGCGGTGCTTCCCGCGCGGCGGCGTAAGAGTCTTGGTTCGCGCTTCCGGCGCGAGAAGAAGGTCTTTC
Organism: Alphaproteobacteria bacterium; assembly: GCA_030740435.1. NCBI lineage: Bacteria > Pseudomonadati > Pseudomonadota > Alphaproteobacteria > Alphaproteobacteria bacterium. The sequence goes on from JASLXG010000109.1 coordinate 6,385, forward strand.
AGGTTCGGCTTCGTCATCTTCTCCAAGCGCCGCCACTGCTCGATGGGGATGAGTACGGCCTCCTCCACGCCACGCTTGGTCACGATCTGTGGCCCTTCCTTGAGACTTGCCTCAAGAAACTCGCTGAAACGCGCCTTGGCCTCCTGAACCTGCCATGTCTTACCCATGCGTCCTCCGCTGCTCCTTGATCTGACTAGTTATATGACTAGTCAGATCAATATATCAAGGAAAAGATGCATCGCTCTTGCGATGGACCCGGGAATCCGGGCCGGTGGTGCCGGCGAGGCTGTACGACTTCATCGACAGCCAGGTTTCGCAGCCTGTTAGCTTGCTCCCATGTCGTCGCGGGCGCGGGCGATGGATTCCTGCAGCACGTCGGGGCGTAGGCTGAGCGTGGACTCGCGGAACATAACGGACTTGAGCCAGTCGAATCCGAGTTGCAACAGCGCCTCGTCATCGTGGCGCAGGCGCTCGATGACCTCGTCGTCGATGTCGTAGCTCTCGAGGAACTTGGTTTCGAAAACGAAGCGGCGGAAACCGTCGATGTCGGTCGAGACCAAAAAAAACATCTGCTTGGTCTGCTGGCTGACGTCCTCGCCGCCGGGGCCGCCCATGGTCTTCCAGGACGCCATCTTCATCAGCACGTCGATCCAGCCGCGGTTGAGGCGGTCGTAATCGGCCAGTCCCTGTTCGTGATGGAACTCGGCGACGGATTGCGTCTTGGCCTCGGCGTGGCCCGTGCAATGCCCTTCCTTGACGAGAAAGAAAAAATCATCAACCGCATCAGCGTCCTTGGTCTTGAAGGAGCCGAAGCCCAGCGGGTAGTAACGGCAGGTGGCCGGCCGGTCCTGGTAGACGGTGCAGCCGGCCTCGACCATGAAGGGACAGGGGCCTTCGCCTTCGATCCCCTCCATGCGCAGCTTGGCCACCGGCAGGCCGGCCGGGCCCCAGATCGCGGGAGCTGTAAAGCGGGCCAGGAAATCCGCCGCCTCGAGCTCGAGCCGGCTGGTCAGCCTGAGGATGTCGTAGGGCGTCAGCGTGACGTCGGCGCCGTGGCAGCAGACGTTCCAGCAAGCCACCTCGGGGCGGCAGTGGAAGCAGAACGTGTCCGTTTCCTTGAGCCGCACCGGCTCCACCGGCCCGGCACTGGCGTCGCGTACGGCATCGAAAATGGTGTGTTCGGAAGCTTTGGCCATGATGGCGCCATGATATAGGGGATTTGCATCGAGCCGACAAAAAGGGGCGCCCGCGGGCGCCCCTTCGGTTCGAGGTGAACGGCCCGTTCAGCCGTAGTGCTTTTCCACCAGATCCTTGTGCGCCACCTTCTTCATGGTCCATTCGCCGCTCTCGGGATCCATTTGGCTGTTGACGAAGCACTTCCAGTTGTCCTCGTCGAGGCCGGGGAAGTCGGCCCGGTAGTAGAACCCCGGGTAGCGCGATTCCTCGCGGAAGAGGATATGGCGCAAATGCGCCTCGGCGGTACGCAGGCGGTGGTAGTTCTCCCAGGCGCGCAGCAACTCGTGCAGGTCCTTGGCCTTGAGGTGCTGGCTGTCTTCCTTGAGCATCTCCAGATGATGCAGACCAATTTCCAGCAGCTTGCCGTTGGTCTGGTAGTAGGGCCCGACGCCGGCGACGTATTCGTCCATGTACTTCTGCAGCCGCATCTGGAACATCTTGGGCGAGATGTAGTGCGGGTTGATGTCCTCGGACGTGGTCTTGTCCTTGTGCTCGATGTAGGTGCGGACCGGTTTGTAGATTTCCTCGGTGATGGCCGCGATATCGGCCTTCAGTACCGGCGTGAAGCCGCTTTGTTGGCCCACGAAGCGGACCATGGCCTTGCCGGCGATGCGGCCTTCGGTGAACGAGCCCGAGGAAAACTTGTGGCCCGAGGCGCCGACGCCGTCGCCGGCGGTAAAGAGGCCGGTCACCGTGGTCATGCGGTTGTGGCCCCAGTTCCAGTCGTCGGGCGCCTCGATGTCCTCGGGCCCCGAGACCCAGATGCCGCAACAGCCCGAGTGCGAGCCCAAGAGGTAGGGCTCGGTGGGCATCAGCTCGGAGGGCGATTCCTCGGGCCGGATGTTCATGCCGGCCCAGACCCCGGCCTGGCCGATGCACATATCGAGGAAATCCTCCCAGGCCTCGGCCTCGAGGTGCTTGACCTCCTTCGGCGTCATGGTCTCCGAGAGGTTGGCCATGGCCGTCGGCGTGTCCATGATAATGGGCCCGCGACCCTCCTTCATCTCGTGCAGCATGGCGTGGTTGCGCAGGCACGTGGGCACCACGGCGGCCTTGTCGTAGGGCGCGAACTCCTCCAGCATGTGGGCGTTCTTCTGCATGTAGTTCTCGCCGTAGCCGTTGGTGGCCTGCGACTTGAAGAGTAGGAACCAGGCGCCCACCGGGCCGTAGCCGTCCTTGAAGCGCGCCGGCACGAAGCGGTTTTCCATCATAGTCATCTCGGCGCCCGCCTCGGCCGCCATGGCGTAAGTCGAGCCGGCGTTCCACACAGGGTACCAGGTGCGGCCCATGCCCTCGCCGATGGCGCGTGGCTTGAAGACGTTGACGGCGCCGCCGCAGACGTTGAGCACGGCCTTGGCGCGGAAGACATAAAGCTTGTGCTCGCGCACCGAAAAGCCGACGGCGCCGGCGATGCGGTTGTCTTCGTTTTCGTCAAGCAGAAGTTTGACGATGAAGACGCGTTCGTAAATGTTTTCGATGCCCAGCGCCTTCTTGGCCGCTTCGGCGACGATGGGCTTATAGCTCTCGCCGTTGATCATGATCTGCCAACGCCCCGAGCGCACCGGCTTGCCGCCTTCGCTCAGCGCCACGCCCTCGGTCTCCTTGTCCTTCCAGATGGGCAGGCCCCATTCCTCGAAAAGATGGACCGAATCGTCGACATGGCGGCCAACGTCGTAAACCAGGTCGTCGCGGGTCAGGCCCATGAGGTCGGCCGAGACCATGCGGCAGTAATCGTCAGGTGAGTTCTCGCCGAGATAGGTGTTGATCGCCGACAAGCCCTGGGCTACGGCGCCCGAGCGGTCCATGGCCGCCTTGTCCACCAGGGTGACCCTGACGTCGTCGCCGGCCCAGCGCATGGCCTCGTAGGCGGCGCCGCAGGCGGCCATGCCGCCGCCGACGATCAGGATATCGGTTTCAATTTCGACAATCTCCGGATTGCCAAAGCTTGCTTCGCTCATAATGCGTCCTCAATATGGCTTGAGTAGTGTCGCCGACGTTTACGCGGAAATCACCGGAAGGTTCTTGCCAGCTTCGGTGAACAACAGTTCGTCGTTGATATCCCCGGCCTCCGGCTTGTTGCCGTAGGGATCGATGGTGTCCACCTGGGTAGTGCGGATGGGGAACTTGAAGCGTTTGACCTCGCCGTCGCGGAACTTGATGGTCCACATAATGGCGTTGTCGGTGCGCAGCGGTATAACCGCGCCGCCCATGGGCACCCAGTCCTGGAA
>JASLXG010000110.1 GCA_030740435.1 Alphaproteobacteria bacterium
CTTCATGTTGATGATCTGGTCGAGACGGGCGCGGAAAAGGTCGTCGTGCCGCGCTGCTTGCTGTTGTTTCGGTCGCATCTGAATTCCCCGCTAGGAAGGCATTCAGAGAATCACAAACCGACCAAAAAATGAATCCTAAATAGCAAGAAAACACCGTCCCAAGCTATGATTTCCTGCAATGCGAAAGGTGCCTAATCCGCAAAACCGCGAGCTCTGTCATAGACGTTGGAGATTTTCACAGGGGACTAATTAAGGGGACGCGGACGGTTTGTTAAGAAATCGGCCTTCTTCCCGGTAACATTCCTTAATTAAGAGGACGCGGACGGTCGTCGGACGGTCGGTATTCGCGGTATTCTGGGCTTCAGCGTGGCAGGTCGTTCACGTAATGCACCCGCCAGGCCAGCGGGATGGTGGGGTCGGGTATGGCTTCGAGGCGGCACAGCGAGAGGTTGTCGATGACCAGGGCCAGCGCCTTGTCGGGCGTCAGCTCGAGGGCGGCGGCCAGCGCCGCGCGGATGGAGCCGCCGTGGGCCACGGCGACGATGTGGCGGCCGGCGTGGGCGGCGCTGAGGCGCTCGATGGCCGGCGCCACGCGTTCGATAACCGTCGCAAAACTCTCGCCGCCGGGCGGCTCGGCGGTGCCGGGCGAGGCCCACAGGGCCGGGTCCGTTTGGGCCCGGATCTGGTCGTAACTCAGGCCCTGCCAGTCGCCGAAGCCCTGTTCGATGAAGTCGGGCTCGACCAGGTCGGGCTCGGCCTTCTCGCCCCGCGCGGCTCGAATGGCGTCGAAGGTTTGCCGCGTGCGCCGGAGCGGGCTGGTGATCCACAGCGCATCCTCGGGCAGCCGTGCCGCCAGGGCGGCGAAGGCGGCTGCGTCCGAGACGTCGGCGGCCAGGTCCATCTGGCCGTACAACAGGCCGGTCATCTCGGTCACCGGGGCATGGCGCACCCACCACCAGGTCGTCGTGGTCATGAACGCCAGGCGCTGAGCGCCGCCTTCAGTTGCCGGCCGCGCTCTCCCGGGAGCCCAAAGCGCAGCCAGTCGGGGCGCTCGGGGTAGTGGCGCACCAGGATGCGATGGCGGCGCAGCACCTCACAGATCTCGGCCGCCGCCGGGGTGTGGACCAGACGGTAGAGCACGGTGCCGCCGATGACCTCGAGGCCGGCCCGGCCCAGCATGAGGTCGAGCTCGCCCGCCGCCGCCGCCAGGCGTTGGTGCGTTGCCGCGATCCAGGCCTGGTCGGCGAAGGCCTGCGTGGCGATCCAGGCGGCCGGGCTGGAGAAGGCCCAGGGGCCGAGTGCCGCGCGGATGCGGCCAGCAATCTGCGGTGCCGTGATGGCGAAACCCAGCCTCAGGCCGGCCAGGCCGAAGAACTTGCCGAACGAGCGCAGCACGATGCGGCTTGGGCGGTCGAGTTGCCTCACCGTGGCGGCCAGGCTGAGCTCGGGCTCGAGGTCGGCGAAGGCCTCGTCGACCACCAGCCAGCCCCCACGGGGGGAGCCCCCACGGGGGGCAAGCCCTGCCGCCAGTTCCTCCAACTCGGCCGGGGCGAAGCGGCGGCCGTCGGGGTTGTTGGGGTTGGCCAGCACCACCACGTCGCAATCGCCGGCGTCGATCTCGCCCAGCGCCACCACCTCGTGGCCGGCGGCGGCCCAGCAGGGCTCGTGCTCGACGTAGGTGGGGCGCAAGACGGCGACGCGGCCGGCCGGCCGCAACCCTGGCAGCAACTGGATCAGCGACTGCGAGCCGGACGCGGCCACCACGCAGGCCGGATCGGGGGCGCCGTAATAGGCCGCGGCGGCGGCCAGCAGTTCGGCCTCGACGCCGCTGTCCGGGAGCCGCGTCCAGGCTTCCTCGGGCAATTCGCCAAAGGCATAAGGGTAGGGGTTGATACCGGTCGAGAGGTCGAGCCAGTCAACGCCACCGCCCCCGCCGCCGTCTTCGTGCGCCCGGCGGGCGGCCGCCAGGTCGCCGCCGTGATGCTGGGCGGCGATCTCCGTATCCGCTTTCACGACGCCTGCTCAGCTCAACCAGTAGCCGCCGTCGATCAGCAGGGTCTGGCCGATCGAGTGGCTGAGATCGGTGCAGGCGGCCAGCACGGCGCTGGCGATGTCCTCGGGCTGGGCGATGCTACCCAGTGCCGTGCGCTCGACCACGGTCTGAACCACCGCCGGGTCCCAGGATTTGGTGAACTCGGTATTGACCAGGCCCGGCGCCACCCCCATGACGCGGATCTTGGGCGCCAGGGCCCGGGCCAGCGACATGGTGAGGTTGTTGAGCCCCCCCTTGGAGGCGGCATAGGCGATGTTGCTGCCGGTCGCCGTGGTGGCGGCCAGCGATGAGATGTTGATCACCACCGGCGCCTCGGCCGCTTCCAGCATAGGCCGGAAGGCGCGGATGCAGCCGATGACGCCGCGCAGGTTGGTGATCAGAATGCGGTCGATGAGTTCGTCCGTCAGGGCCTCCAGATCGCTGTGCTGCACGACCTGCGAGACGGCGGCATTGTTGACCAGGATATCCAGCCGGCCCTCACCGTCGTTGACGGACTTGGCGGCGGCGGCCAGGGCTTCGGCGTCGGTGATCGAGGCCTGGACGATGCGGTGGCCCGAGCCCGATAGACTGGCCAGCACTTCCTCGGCACCGGCGGCGCTGTCCCGGTGGTTGATCAGCACCGTGGCGCCCTGGGCCGCGAAAAGCTGCGCCGTGGCCGCCCCGATGCCCCGGCTGGCGCCGGTCACAAGGGCGATCTTTCCCGCCAGTCTGGACATTCCGAACCTCGTTTCCTGCCGATGAGCTGCGCCCGTTATAGCCCGAACCGGAGGGTGACGTGGGAAATTTGCAGCCCATTGGCAATTGTTTGTTTTTAAAACAGTCCCGTTTCGGGTATATCTGTATTACCAACAATAAAGCCGTTCGGCTTGAAGCTGCGGGCCGCTCGCGCTATGCAGCGCAGGCCCACAGTTGCCTCGAAGAAGGTACCTCATGAACAACATCGGCAACGGCCACCAGGTGGCGGACTTTTACGACCGCGAGCGGCTGCTGGCGCTGGATGGCGAGTTCCGCGCCTTCCTGGCCGGGCGCGACCCTGAACTGGCCGGGCGTTTGGACGCCGGCCGGGCCGATGCCGACGCCTTGGGCGCCGACGAGGCCGAGCTGATCATCGAGCTAGCGCCGCATCTGGAGGCCTTTCTGGCCCGTGAGTTCGGTATCGAAGCGGAACTGGCCGAACTCAGCGAACGCCATAGTGTCCTCGATCCGGTCTTCGAGGTGAGGCGCAATTTCGTCCAGCGCCGGGCGCTGAAGGGCGTCAAGCCCGAGGCGGCGGCGGAAATCCCTGGCCCGGCGCTGGCGGCCGAGCTGGCGGCGCTGATCGGCCAGCCCCTCGAGGACATAGCATTCGCCCGGGCCGTGCTGGGCTGGCTGGAAAACCCGGACGACAACGCCGCTGCTCTCGAAACGGCGGCCTCCTATGCCGCCTGGGCCACGCTCTCGGGCCAGGGGCCCGAAAGCGTGCTGTTCGTCAGCCCGGACAAGGTCGACCACGGCGATCTCTTGCCGGCCGTGCACCAGGAAGAACACGACGGTGTGGCTTGCCACGTGCTGGGCGACGACCACCGCCGGCGGCGCCAGGGCTTTCACCTCACCGACCAGGGCACCGACCTGGCCGGGGCACTGGGCGAGGCCAACTACTGCATCTGGTGCCACCGGCAGCAGAAGGACAGTTGCGCCCGCGGTTTGCGGCAAAAAGTCAAAGACGGCCCGGCGCCCTTCCGCGACGATCCGCTGGGCGTGACGCTGACCGGCTGCCCGCTGGAGGAACGCGTCTCGGAATTCCAGTACCTCAAGGCCCAGGGCCTGGCGCTCGGTGCCCTGGCCGTGGTGGCCATCGACAACCCGCTGGTGGCCGCCACCGGGCACCGCATCTGCAACGACTGCATGAAGGCCTGCATTTACCAGCGCCAGACCCCGGCCAACATCCCCGAGGTCGAATCGCGGACGCTGAAGGACGTGCTGGGGCTGCCCTGGGGCTTCGAGATCTATTCCCTGCTGACGCGCTGGAACCCGCTCAACCTGCGGCGACCCGTGCCCAAGCCGGCCAGCGGCAAGCGCGTCTTGGTGGTGGGCATGGGGCCGGCCGGCTTCACGCTGGCGCATCATCTTTTGCAAGAGGGCCATACCGTGATCGGCATCGACGGCCTCAAGATCGAGCCCCTCGAGGCGGCGCTCTCGGGCGTGGCGGCCGATGGCAGCCGCCGGCCCTTCGAGGCCATAGCCGACACAGGCGCGCTTTACGAAGACCTCGACGACCGCATCATGGCCGGCTTCGGCGGCGTCGCCGAATACGGCATCACGGTGCGCTGGGACAAGAATTTTCTCAAATTGATCCGGCTGCTGCTGCAACGCCGCGAACGATTTGCGCTCTTTGGCGGCGTCCGTTTCGGTAGCACCATCACGCTCGAAGATGCCTGGGAGCAGGGCTTCGACCACGTCGCCCTGGCCCTGGGAGCCGGCCGCCCCACCATCCTCGACCTGCCGGGCGGCCTGGCCCGGGGAGTGCGAACCGCGTCCGACTTCCTCATGGCGCTGCAGCTCACCGGTGCCGCCAAACGGAACTCCATCGCCAACATGCAGCTGCGCCTGCCGGTGGTGGTCATCGGCGGCGGCCTGACGGCCATCGACACGGCCACCGAATCGCTGGCCTACTATCCCCGCCAGGTGGAAAAATTCCTGGCGCGCTATGAGGTGCTGGCGGCCAAGCACGGCGAGGACCAGGTGCGGGGGCGCTGGAGCGAAGAGGAGCGCGGCATCGCCGACGAATTCCTGGGCCACGCCAGGGCGCTGCGCCAGGAACGCGATGACGCCGCCGCCGAGGGCCGCGAGGCGCGCGTGGTGGAGCTTTTGCGCCAGTGGGGCGGCGTTACCATCGCCTACCGCAAGCGCCTGATCGACAGCCCTGCCTACACCCTCAACCACGAGGAAATCGAGAAGGCCCTGGAAGAAGGCGTGCGCATCGCCGAGCGACTCTCGCCGACGGCCGTAGAGGTCGACGACCAGGGCGCCGCCCGGGCGCTCACGGTGGCGCGCATGAGCCTTGACGAGGAGGGCCGCTGGCAGGCCGGCGAAAGCTTCGAGATGCCGGCGCGTTCGATCTTCATCGCCGCCGGTACCCAGCCCAACACCATGCTGCTCCGCGAAGGCGCGCTCGAGCTGGAGCTCGACGGTAGCTACATCCAGGCCCGCGATGCCGAGGGCCGGCCGGTCAGTCCCGAACACGGCCTGGCCAAGCCCGAGGACGTGCACGTGCTGGTGTCCCGGCACGACGACGGCCGCTCGGTCAGCTTCTTCGGCGATCTCCATCCCAGCTTCGCCGGCAACGTAGTCAAGGCCATGGCCAGTGCGACGCTGGGATACCCCTTGATCAATGCCTCGCTGGAAGCCATCGCGGCGCATTCCCAGGCCACCGACGCCGACTTCATCGCCGCCCTCGATGGCGACCTCAGGGCCAGCGTCGAGCGCGTCGAGGTCCTGGCTCCCAACATCGTCGAGGTGGTGGTGCGGGCGCCCGCGGCGGCGCGGCATTTCCGCCCGGGCCAGTTCTACCGCTTGCAGAATTTCGAGACCCTGGCGGCGGTGGCAAACCATACCCGCCTGGCCATGGAGGGCCTGGCGCTGACCGGCGCCTGGGTTGACCGCGAACAAGGGCTGTTGGGCATGATCGTGCTGGAGATGGGGGGATCTTCCAGCCTTTGCCGCTACCTCAAGCCGGGTGAACCGGTGGTCGTCATGGGACCCACCGGCGAGCCCACCGAGATTCCCGCCAATGAGACCGTGCTGCTGGCCGGTGGCGGGTTGGGCAACGCCGTGCTGTTCTCGATCGGTCAGGCGCTGCGCGCCGCCGGCAGCCGGGTGCTTTACTTCGGCGCCTACCGCACGCCCGAGGACCGCTACAAGGTCGAGGAAATCGAGGCCGCCGCCGATCTCATCGTCTGGTGCTGCGAGGCCGAGCCCGGATTCACCCCCGGCCGCGACCAGGACCGCACTTTCGTCGGTAACATCGTCGAGGCCATGGTGGCCTATGGGGCGGGCGGGCTGGGCCTGCAGGACATTGCCTTGGCCGATGTCGACCGCATCGTCGCCATCGGCTCGCACGGCATGATGGCGGCGGTGGCGGCGGCCCGCCACGGTCCGCTGGCCGGCCAAATCAAAACACCGCACTTCGCCATCGGCTCGATCAACTCGCCCATGCAATGCATGATGAAGGAAATCTGCGCCCAGTGCCTGCAAAGCCACGTCGATCCCGAAACGGGCGAGCGCAGCCACGTCTTTTCCTGTGCCAACCAGGACCAGCCGCTCGACCACGTCGACTGGTCGGGGCTGGATGCCCGCCTCAAGCAAAACGCCGTGCTGGAAAAGCTCACGGCCCAGTGGATCGCCCACTGTCTGGAAGGCGCCGCCGCGGAATAGGATGCTTCAGAAGATCCCGGCTTCCAGACCGGCGGCCATCAGGCGGCCGAGGTCGCGGCACTGGGCGGCGAAATTCTCGACGAAATCGCCGCGGCAGATCAGCGGCTCGTGGACGGCGCGCCAGCGCAAGCCCGTGGTGATGGTTTTGACGCCGCGGCAGGTGCCGGTGCCGTCGTGGCCGGCCCGGACGTAAAGCGCGTAGGCCAGCCCCTGGGTCTCCTCCAGGCAAGCGTAGTAGCTGCGGTCGAAGAAATCCTTGAGCGCGCCGCTCATGTAGCCCAGGTTCTCGGTGGTGCCCAGGATCACGGCACCGGCCGCCAGCACGTCCGCGGGGCCGGTGTCGAACGGCGAGCGCACGTTGACCTCGATCTCGGATTCGCGGGCACCTTCGACCACGGCATCGCGTAGCCGCACGGTATTGGGGGACGGTGCAAAGGCGACGATCAAGAGAGGTTTGGCCATGGCGGCATTTTTGGCCCGCCCCACGCCCAGGTCAATCGAGTAGAATGGCGCTTTCCCAGGCCAGGCAAAGGACATTGATATGAGTTCCGACAAAGTGGCGATCGTTACCGGGGCCGGTAGCGGCATCGGCCAGGCCGTCAGCGTGGCGCTTTCCGGCGCGGGCTATGCCGTGGCCCTGGCCGGACGCAGGGCCGGGGCCCTGGAGGAGACGGCCGCCGAGGCCAGCGGCGAGACGCTGGTTGTGCCCACCGACGTGGGCCAAGCCGAGTCTGTCGCCACCCTCTTCCGCGCCACCAAGGAGGCCTTCGGCAGGCTTGATCTGTTGTTCAACAACGCCGGTTCCGGCACGCCACCCAAACCGCTCGAGGATGTCACGCTGGCCGAATGGCAGGGCGTGGTCGATGCCAACCTGACCGGCGCCTTTCTTTGCACCCAGGAAGCCTTTCGTCTGATGAAGGAGCAAGAGCCGCGCGGCGGCCGCATCATCAACAACGGCTCCATCTCGGCCCACGTGCCGCGGCCCTTCTCGGCCCCCTATACGGCCACCAAGCACGCCGTCACCGGCCTCACCCGCTCGACCTCGCTGGACGGCCGGGCCTACGACATCGCCTGCGGCCAGATCGACATCGGCAACGCCGCCACGGAGATGACCGAGCGCATGAAAGACGGCGTGCCTCAGGCCGACGGCAGCCTGGCGCCCGAGCCCACCATGGCGCTCGACAACGTGGCCAGCGCGGTGCTCTGCATGGCTGGCCTGGCGCCCGAGGCCAACGTCCAGTTCCTCACCGTGATGGCAACCAAGATGCCGTTTGTCGGGCGGGGGTAAGGTATTTCAGACCGTGGAGGCTGCCATGCAGAACGCCCAGGTTCTCGATTTTCTCTACGACACGAATTGGTCCGATCTTCCCGTCGATATCCAACGACTGGCGCAAACTTGCGTCTTCGACCTGCTGGGGGTGGCGGCCGGGTCGCTGGCCACCGCTGCTTCGCGAATGATCCGCGATCATGCCGTGGCGCATTTCGCACCCGGCCACGACGCTCCGGCTTCGCGCCTGCTGTTCGACGGCAGGCCCGCCAGCCCCGTTGGCGCGGCGCTGGCGGGCGCGCTCTCTATCGACAGCCTGGACGGACACGATGGCTACCGCCCGGCCAAGGGCCATGTCGGTGTCGCCGTGCTGCCGGCAATTCTGGCCATTGCCGATAGCGAGAAAACGGCGCTCGATGGCCGCTCGTTCCTTAACCTGATTGTCCTGGGATATGAACTGGCCAGCCGCATGGCGGTGGCGCAGCACAGCACGACCAGTGACTACCACGCCTCGGGCTCATGGAACGGCGTGGCCTGCGCCGCCCTGGCCGCCCGCCTGCTGGAGCTTGATCAGGGCCGGGCGCGGGAAGCCATGGGGATAGCGGAGTACCACGGGCCGCGCAGTCAGATGATGCGTTGCATCGCCCACCCGACCATGGTCAAGGACAGCTCGGGCTGGGGCGCCATGACCGGTGTCTCGGCAGCCTATCTGGCGCAAGCGGGCTTTAGCGGCGCGCCGTCCTTGATCGTCGAGGCCGCCGATAGCCAGTTCGCCTGGCGGGATTTGGGCAGCCGCTGGCTGATTGCCGAGCAGGATTTCAAGCCCTATCCCGTGTGCCGCTGGGCCCACGCGGCCATAGCCGCGGTCGAAGGGTTGCAACAGCGCCACGCCATAAAACCCGAAACCATCGAGCGCATCGAGATTTTCACCTTTCACCAAGGCTGTTGCCTCAACCATCCGCGGCCAAGCACCACCGAGCAGGCGCAATACAGCCTGCCCTTTCCCGTCGCCGCCATGTTGGCCAAAGGCAAGGTGGGGGCGCTAGAGGTGACCAGCGGTCTCGATGATCCCGACATTCTGCGCCTGGCCGATCGCGTGGAAATGATCGATAGCGCCGAATACAACGCCTGTTTTCCGGCCCAGCGCCTGGCCCGCGCCACTATTACGCTGAGCGACGGTGCGCGCTACGAGTCCGATACCACCCCGGCCATCGGCTCCCCCGAAACGCCGTTGAGCGGCGCTGAGCTTGAAGGCAAATTCCACGACCTCGCTGATCCCGTTCTGGGGTCGGATCATGCCCATGCCGTAAAGCTGTGCCTGGAAGCGCTGCCGCAAGCCGACTCCCTTCAGCCCTTGCTCGAGACCATCCTGATCGCGCCCGGAAACATCAAAATTGCGAGTTCGGCCGCCTAACCCGCATTTCAAGATTGATCCCGGCTTTTCGATCCAGTCCCTGCCACGGCCGGAGTCCCTCCGGTACCGGAAGCACATCTGGTACCTAAGACCGCTCCGAACTGCTATGTTGGGCGGTGTGCAGGAAGTCATCTGAGGGATGCCGGTTCAAATCAAGGGGAGGGCCGTGAAGCAAGGGGAGGGCCGTGAAGAAGGACTCCAAAACGGCGGCAAGCCGGTCTCGCAAAGCCGCCGAACAGGGTACTGAAGGCCTTGCGGATACAGGTATCTCCTTGGGTCATCTACCGCACCACAGAATGGCAGTTTAGGGTAATCCCTAATGAATGTCTTGACGTCATCTGCCGCAGGCACTGTGATGGTGGCGAAGCTCGACCCAGGGAGTGGTGGTCATCCGAGGGACGTCGGCTCGAATCAACGGGAGGTTCAGACATGAAACCGAAAGTGTTGATCTCGCTTTTCCTATGGGTGGCCCTTCTGACACCCGTAGCGGCTCAGGATTACGATGCCGGTATGCGCGCCTACCGGGCCAAGGATTATGCTGGCGCGGTCCGCCAATGGACGCCCTTGGCCAAGCAGGGAATCGCCCGGGCCCAGAACAGTCTGGGCTATATGTATGCCGCTGGCAGGGGCGTGAAGAAGAACTCCAAAACAGCGGCTAGCTGGTATCGCAAAGCTGCCGACCAGGGCAATGCCCGGGCGCAATCGAGGCTGGGAGAGCTCTTTGAGGCTGGTCGCGGCGTGGCCAAGAGCTACCAGGAAGCCCAAAAATGGTATCGCAAGGCCGCCGAGCAGGGCCTGGCCAGGGCCCAGTACACCCTGGCACGACTGCACTGGTTCGGGCGCGGCGTGAAGAAGAACTATCCCGAAGCAGCCAAATGGTATCGCCAGGCCGCCGAGCAGAACTATGCCAAGGCCCAATCCTCGCTCGGCTACATGTACATCAAAGGCCAAGGCCTGAAGAAGAGCAGCGCCATGGCGGCAGGTTGGTATCGCAAAGGGGCGGCCCTGGGCAACCCGGTGGCCCAGTCGCGGTTGAGCAGTCTACTGGCCGCGGGCAAAGGCGTGGCGAAGGATTCGGTCGAGGCTTACTTCTGGATGACGGTGGCCATCAAGCGCAGCAGCGGAAAGCTCAAGAAGGGCATCACGGCGAAACGCGCCCGCCTGGCCAAGTCGCTGACTGCGGCCCAGATCAAGAGTGCCGACAAGCGTGCGGCCGGGTGGCGGGTCAAGAGGCGGAAGTAGTCGAATCCCCTACGCCATCGAGCCCCGGCCAAGGCCTGCCAGGGAACGCCTGTAACGCCTGTAGTGAACCAAACGACCTTGGCCCGGCCATCAGGTCCCGGCTATTCGAGGCCGAAAAGCCGGGCCGCGTTGCCGCCCAAGAGCTTGTCGCGCACCGTGTCCTTCAATTCCATGGCCCGCCATTCGGCCAGCGCCCGGCCGATCTCGAAGGCCGGCCAGTCGGTGCCGAACAGGATCTGGTCCTGCAAAACGCTGTTCATGAAGCGATAGACCACTTCCCAGCCGCTGCCCGGCGCGGCGATGTACTTGGGCGCCAGGCCGCCGAATTCGAGATAGACGTTGGCGTGCTTGCGGGCCACCGCCACCATCTCGGCCGTCCAGGGCCAGCCGGCGTGGGCGGCGACGATGCGCAGCTTGGGGAAATCGCAGGCGATCTGGTCCAAGAGCATGGGGTGGTCGTTGCCGAAGGGATGCGTGGTGCCGTAGTTGATGCCGGTGTGGACGAAGGCCACGAGGTCGAGCTCGGCGGTCTTGGCGTAGACCGGGTAGAGCCGGCGGTCGTCGATGGCGGTGTGGAAGAAGGCGGGCTGGATCGAGACCCCGACGAAACCGAGCTCTGCGCAGGCTGCCACCTGGCCGACGGCGCGCATGATGTCGATGGGCGGCACCTGGGCCACCGTGCCGACGCCCAGATAGCGCCCGGGTTCGTCGGCCACCAGCTCGGCCGTGGCCTGGTTGAGCTCGTCGGAATAATCCCCGTGTTCGTATTCGGCGTGGACCAGGGCCTTGTCGACGCCCTCGGCCGCCAGCGCCGCCGCGAGTTCTGCCCGGCCGTAGGTGGCGCGGGCGGACAGGTCCAGCACGGCGTCGTAGCCCTCGGTGAGGACATCAGGCCGCTCGGCCATGTCGCTGCGCAGATCGGCGGGCAGGCGGACGCGGGCGTCGATGATCATGATCTCGCTCCCAGGTTTGGCGAACTTGTGCGACGATATCGGCGTATCTGCGCCACCTCAAGAAGGCTATGCCGTGACCGAGCTGCTCCCCGAGCTCGCACTGATCAGCGACTACGTGGCCCACTGGGCCCGCCAGAGGCCGAAGCAGGCGGCGCTGGTGCTCGACGACGATGTCGTCAGCTATGGCGAGTTCGAAGCCCGGGTCGAGGCCGTCTCCCGGGCCCTGGTGGCGGCCGGCGTCGGCCACGGCGAGCGCATTGCCCAGCTGACCACGCCCCGGCCCGAATTCATGGTGCTTTACGCTGCCGCGGCCCGTATCGGCGCCATCTGGCTCGGCCTCAATCCCCGGGCACGCTATGACGAGCTGGCCTACATCGTCGGCGATTCGCAGCCGCGGCTGCTGTTCGCCATGCCGGAGTTAGAGGGCCGCGACTACGGCGCCGACATGCGCCGCTTGCTGGCGGAAACCGGTTCCGTCGAGCAACTCGTGATGATGGCAACCGAGGCGGCGGAGCCGGCGATCCCGTTCGAGGATTTCCTGGCCCTTGGCACCGGCATCGACGAAACGACCTTCGAGGAATCCGGCGCCCGCGCGCGGCCCGAGGATCCGGCGCTGATCGTCTATACCTCGGGTAGCACCGGCCGGCCCAAGGGAGCCATGCTGAGCCAGCGCGGCATCGTGCGCACCTGCCTGGAGCAGTGCCGGCACTGGTGGGCCGAGCCCTTCCGCATCATCGTCAACGTGCCCGTCAACCACGTCGGCGGCGCCGTCCAGGGCGCCACGCAGGCCCTGGTGGCCGGCGGCACCAACGTTTTGATGGAGCGCTTCGATGCGGCCGCCATCCCGGGCGTCATCGCGGCCCACGGCATCACCGTCATGCACCAGGTGCCGACCATGTACCAGATGATTCTGGACCGACCCGAGGTGGCGGCGCACGACCTCTCGTCGCTGGAGGTGGTGATCTGGAGCGGGGCGCGCTGCCCGGCCGAACTGATCGCCAGGCTGCGCCGCCTCGCGCCAAAACTCTTCACCAGCTACGGCTGCACCGAGGTCGGCGGGGAGGTGCTCTATACCGCCGCAGGCGCCGACGACGCCCTGCTGGCCGAGGCGGTGGGCCGGCCGGCGGCGGACTTCTCGGTGCGCCTGGCCGATGCCGCCGGCCGGTCCGTCGAGGCGGGCACAGACGGCGAAATCCAGGTCAAGGACGCGGTCGTCATGCAAGGCTATTTCGGGCGCGCCGAAGAGAGCGCCGCGGCTTTCACCGAAGACGGCTGGCTCTGCACCGGCGATGTCGCCCGGGTACGCGAGGACGGCCAGTGGCAAATCGTCGGACGCTTGAAGGAGATGTTCAAATCGGGCGGCTACAACGTCTATCCCCGCGAGGTCGAGCTGGTGCTGGAAAGCCATCCCGGCGTCGCCATGGCCGCCGTGGTCGGCGCCCCCGATGCGCTCTACGACGAGGTGGGGTTCGCTTTCGTGGCGCCTGAGGAAGGCGCGGTGCTGATGCCCGACGAACTCGCGGCGTTCTGCCGGGCGCGCCTTTCCAACTACAAGGTGCCCAAGCGCATCTTCGTCGAAGCGGCGCTGCCGCTGCTGCCCATCGGCAAGATCGACAAGTCGGACCTGGGCGCCCGGGCTCGCGAGCTGGTGGCGGCGGAGAGCCGGGGCGGTTCAGGATAGATCGGCAGGGCGGAGAAGCTCCGGGGGCAGGGTGATGATCGCCCGTGTGCGTTGATCCGGGGTGCTGTCGAGCTTGAGGCTGCCGCCGTGCAGCTCCGCCGGCGTCTCGCCAACTGCAATTTCAGGCCGGTACCGCCCGCCCTGTTGCTGGGCCACCAGATTGTGAGTTACGCCGCATTGGAGAGGCGGGATCCGCTTTCACCGCCATTGCGACAGTTCTTGGCGGCTGGTCGAACTGAAGCGAATAGCCATAAGCCGAAAAACACCCAAGACCTTCTACTGAAGTGGGCAGGGATGGAGAAGAGATATGATCAAAGGTTATTTATGAAAAAAGCTAACTGCTCTCGGACGCTTTTTTCAAAGTTGTCGCCGAGGTAAATTTCAAAATGACTGATTGGATAGTGTCTGACTTCCGCATATTTCATTAATTCCGCTTCGACTTCGGGGCTTATCGGAACCAAGCGGTCTTTGTCACAAATCTGCACCAGCAATGGGCAGTGCAGGTTCTTGATTTCCTTGTCAGGACGGTAGCCGTGTGAACGCAGCAGGAAACGGGCGCAGACTTCATTGATGAATCTCAAGGATGCAGACTGCGCGTAAGCGTCAAAAGCTTCGGGATGGGTGAAAACGGCTGTTGTTCCGGGTTCTCCCACAATAGGGATTTTATGGGGCGATAAACCAAAACGAGACCTAATTACATCGCGTTGTCCATGGGAAAGCAGGCGAAATAAATGCCCCAGTCCTAAGATTTTTTTCATCGCCGCTGTTGAGGCTTTGGGGTCTATTCCCGGACATTGTGCTACCACGCTAGCGATGTTCTTAATCTTTGGCGGCAGCCAAAACGACGTGCCCCCCGCCGGCAGAAGTGCCCCAAAGAGCAATTTTCTTTGGATTGACTTCAGGAATCTGTCGCGCGTAGTCGATAGCAGCCGCAATATCCTCCAGTTGAAGGGCGGCTGAGAATAATTGGCGAGGCTTGCCTCCACTTCCACCAAAATACCGGTAATCAAGCGCCAGCACCGCGAAACCAGCTTCTCGATACCGTAGCGCATAGTCGTCCAACGACATGGATTTCGTGCCACCGAATGCAACAAAGATATTTGTATCAAGGCTGGGAGTTCCGGGAACACCATACTT
>JASLXG010000111.1 GCA_030740435.1 Alphaproteobacteria bacterium
AGTGTCCCAGTGCTATCGCGAGCGTTCATACGGTTCATTTTTCCCACGGAGGATGAGCAAGCCCTGTCGAGAGAGAAATACCGTAAACTAGCAGTAGAGTTGGCTCGTCGAAATGCGGCCATATCTTTTGAGTTGCTTGACGACCATGCTACCCTGGAATTTGTGCGGGACGTTTGGGAAGAACGACGAGATTGGATGAGCAATAGTGACACAGACTGAAAAACTCAAATTCGACGATATCACTCAAACTCACGGAGCACCACTCGAACGTTTCTCCGCAGTTGGCGGCGAACTCATTCGTGAAATGTGCGCAGGCTCGTTCCAATCAATGTCAAAGCTCTCCATCCCTGAAAACATCTTCGCGTCGTCCGCCACAACGGACTTGCGAAAGGCTTGGTGGCTTAGCCGATTGCGCGGAACGGTGCCGGGGGTTGACAGCGGGCCGAACCGACAGGAAATCAATATCATGGATTTCTTCAGTGGCTGTGGCGGATTGGCTACCGGCGTAAAATGGGCCTGCGAGGCCGTTGGACTTAGGCCGGTCTTTCGAGTCTGCGTCGACATTATTCCGCAAGCGCTAGGTATTTATCGAAAGAACTCAGGCCCATCCTTGCTATTGAGGAGAATGTGGCTAACCTTGTCGACTACAGCTGTGAAATCGGGATAGAGGAGAATGAGTTTTCTTGCTATCAGCCGAAAATTATTCATCCAGATGTCAAAAATTATACTGGGTCAGTCGATTTGTTCATCGCCGGCCCCCCATGCGAGGGCAATTCCAATTTCAACAACAAAACCAGACGGATTGACGATAGAAATGAACTCTACGTCGCGGCTGGACGGTCAATTGTTTTGAGCGCTTTCGGTGGGAGTGGGTTGGTCTAGGTTTCGGCAACCAAGGTTTTACACTGAGTGCGTCGTCAAATGATTTTCATGCATGAATCTCATCAGCAGCAATGAGAAATAGTAATTTGACTCTGATCCAAACCTTTCCCAAAGTGAACACTTGTATTTTCTCGAGGTTTGTTAAGAGGTGCATCTTTTGAGGTGCTTGATCTCAAACGCTTGGACCTGAGGCCGCCCATAAAACACCTCAACCAACTCCTGCCGTGGTAACACGCCAAAGCCTCCGCCAAATCCGCATAGCCCTTCAGGGGCCAGTGCCGTTGAGTGAGGACGACGCTTACGAGCTTTCTCCAGGGACGGCATTTGATCTTCTATCGGCAGAGCGGTGACGGGATATTGGTGGTCCGCATCCTGCACGCCCGCAGGGATGTGCGGCGTCACCTAGGGGCAGAATAGCCCTCTCAGTTAATCTGCCCCCTCGTAATACTCGTCCACCGCCTCGCGCACCGCGATGACGTTTTCCAGCTTGGCCGTCACTGGAACCGCGCATTCCGGGGCGATCATGTCGACGCCGGCCGCTATGGCGTAGTGCACTTCGCGGCGCACGTCCTCGCGTTCTCCGGCCACCAGCGTATTCGTGTTGTTGATGTTGCCGATCAGCACCATATCCGCCTGGTCGCGCATTTCCTTGGCGTCGTTGGCCGATTCGAAGTGGAAGGCGGCCATGCCGTTTTTGTTGAAGTGCTCGATCCTGTCGATGGTGCGGCCGCAGCAATGCAGGATCAGCGGACAATCGATCTCGGCCGCCATCTCCTGGTGGATGGGCAGCACGAAATCGGGGACGGCGCTGGGCCGGATGAGGTCGGCGGTGATGTGGCAGGCGTAGGTCAGCGCATCGGCCCCGGCTTCGATCTGGGCCTGGGCATACATCTTGGGGATCGGTTTCAGGCGCTCCAGCACGGCGTGCACGAAGCTTGGGTCCTTCATGGTCTGGATGAGGAATTTCTGCAGGCCGATGGTGTGGTAGGCCAGGCTCCAGGGGCCGAAAACCTTGCCGATGACGGCGACACGGTCGCCCACTTCGTCCTTCAGGAGCCTAATGGCGTCGATTACCGACTTGACCGAGGGGCGCTCGAGGAAATCGTCGGGGATCTCGATCTCGTCGGGGTGCGACCAGATGGCCTTCTCCTGGGCCGGCAGGCTGTCGCGGTCGCCCCAGCGCGTGGGCACGCCGAGCGCCGCCGATTCGTGGGTACCGGCGCCAAAGGCCGGGCTGACGGCGTCGTAGCCGCAGATGGTGTGGCCGGCCAGGGCCAGCTCGGCCATGGGTCCGGCTTCGTAATTGGCCTCGGGAAAGAAGACGCCGGCTTTTTCCTGCAGGCCGCGGGTGATGATCGAGGTGGGGTTGGCCACCGGCACCCGGTCGACGGGCCGGCCGGCGAGGGCGTTGAGGAAACGTTCACGCGGCGTCTGGGCCATCCGGGCCTCCCTTGAACGGTGTCTTGAACCAGCCCTCGGCAGCGAAAGCACGAGCGCTGGCCACGGGATTCTCGTAGTAGCCGATTGCTACGCCCGGGCCTCGGGTCTCAAGGCAACCGTCGTCCCCGGGGCGCACCTCGCCCCAGGCTAGGGCGGGAGCCTCGGGGCACGACAGCAGGGGATGGCGCTGGCCGGCGATGGTGTATTCGCCCTCGTCGAGCACCAGGTCGGCCTCGCCGCCGAGTGATCCGCCGACTAACAGAGCCACTGCGTGGCCCAGGACGGCCAAGTGGTGGGGCAGCGGCGGCGCGGCAACGCTTGCGGGCTCCAGCGCGGCCAGGCCGCGGGCCGCGGCCAGCAGGGTCTGGTGGCTGTGCGGCACGAGGTAGTCGCCGCTTGCCAGCAGCACCACGGGATCGCCGCCGTGAGCTCTTGGGACTTGCGGCGGACACGGCGTGCCGCCGGCCAGGTCGCTCTCGTCCTCCAGCGCCAGGCGGGCCCGGGCCAGGCTGAGGAAGGCGGCACGCTGGCGGCCCTCGAGGGCGGGCGAGAGCGGCAGCGCCACGGCACCGAACCAGGCGCAGGCCAAGAGCGCGAGGCTGCCGAACACGAGATCGTCGCTAACCACGCCCACCACCTCACCGCGTCCCAGGCCGGCCGCCGCCAGGGCGCCGGCGGCCCTGGCCACGCGCTCGGCGAGTTCTCCGTAGCTGATCGTCTCATTGCCCACAAAAGCCGGGCGTTCGCCCGCCTCGGCGGCTTGGCGTTGCAACAGCGACCCCAGCGTCTCGCCGTCCCACAGACCCTTGGCGGTGTATTCGGCGAGGCGTTCGGGCGCCGGCGCCATGGCGTCGCGCAGCGGCACGGCCTCGGGCCTGAGCGCCAGATCGCGGTCGGGATCGCGCCATTCACCTTCGCGGTAGCGCTTGCCGCCGCCCAGGCCATAGAGCTTGCGGTACTGGTCGCGGCGAAAGCGCCGACGTTCGCTGATGACCCGGATGAAGGTGACCTGTTCGGGTGCCAGGCCGATGCGGTTGGCGATCTCGGAGTCGCTCAAGCCCGTACCTTCGCGCTGGGCGGCGATGGCGGCAAAGTCGAGTTTTCGCACGGCGTCGCCCCTTCGCCGCTGGATATTCAAACTGAGATCCCAGATCACCTCGCCGTAGCTCTCGACCATGCGCTCGCTGACACCGTAGGGCATGGCTCAGGCCCCTCGCGCCGCTTCGCCCATACGGATGGGGTCGGCCTGGGGGGCGGCGGTGACCACGGGGCAGACGCGCATGCATTCGAAGCACTGGGCGTGGGTGGCACCCACGGCCGACGTGACTTTGTAAAAGAAGGCCTGGCTTTCGGCGCCGTAGAGCGCTTCTTCGCGGTCGAGTTCGGCCTCCGCCGTGATGGCGTCGGAGATGATGTTGGGCATGTTTTCGTACTGCTGGCACATCTCGGCGCAGCGCGCCATGTCGCAGACCATCTCGTCGATCTCGCCACCATCGGCGATGGAGCCCGAGAGGCAGTCGACGGGGCAGAATTTCTGGCACGGCGTGCGGGCTTGACGTTTGTACATCTCGACGCAAGCCGGAGCCGGACAGGGGTTGGCGGCCATCGGCGTGTCCGTGGGCAGGGGCATTTCGGTGATGACGGAGCCGTAATACAAAAGCCCATATTCCGGGTGCAGCAGAATATCCCCGGCCATCGAGCGCGCGCCGATGCCGGCCAGTTCCGCATGCAGCTTGAGGCTCTGGATGGGCACGCGAGCACCGTATTCGGGATCAACATGCGGCGGCACGAAGATCGAGGGGTAAGCGAACGTCTTCTCGATAAAGAACGACAACCCGAACGAGGCGCGGTAGATGGGCCCGACGCTGTTGCCGATGAAGGTCATGACCTTGGCGTTGGATTTCCAGGTGCCACGGGTGCAGCCCGTGACGCCGATCGAGATCACCGAACGCGCGCCCGGCAAAAGGGCCTTGGGCCCAAAGCCTTGGGGCGCGATGCGTTCAACGAGGTCGGCATCAGCGATGCCCACGGCCACGGCGCCGCGCTTCAGCGAATAGGCCTTTATGGCCTCCCTGGCGGCGGCGAAGTCGATGGTTTCGGTCGTCTCTGTGGTCTCGGCGTCCAAGGCCTTCAGCCTTTCCGCAGCATTTCCCGAACCTCGAATTTTAGCACCTTGCCCATGGCATTTCGAGGCAGGGCGTCGGTGAAGAGCACATCCTTGGGGTGCTTGTAACGGGCCAGCCGGTCGGCGAAGAGGTCGAGGACCTCGGCTTTCGTAATCTCGCTGTCGGGGAGTTTGACGACGACCGCGACCGGCACTTCGCCCCAGCGCTCGTCGGGCCGGGCCACGACGGTGGATTCGGCAAGGTCCGCGCATTCGGCCAGGACGAATTCGAGCTCGGCCGAATAGATGTTCTCGCTGCCGGAAATGATCATGTCCTTCTTGCGGTCGTCGACGTAAAAGGCGCCGTCGGGTCCGCGGTGGCCGATGTCGCCGGTGTGGAACCAGCCGTCACGAAGCGCCTCCGCGGTGGCCTCGGGCTGGCGCCAGTACTCGCGCATGATGTTGGCACCGCGCACCACGATCTCGCCGGCCCTGCCCGCCGGCACCTCGTTGCCCTCGTCGTCATTGATCCGGGCCTCGCAATGCAGCGCCGCATGGCCGCAAGAACCAGCGACGCGAGCGTCCTTGCTGGGCAGGCCGACGATGACCGTGGGTGCCGTCTCGGTGCTGCCGTAGACCTGGCTCATGGCCACGTCGCGGGCCAGCACGGCGGCGATCAGGGCGTCGGGAACGGTGGACGATCCCGACGTCAGGCAGCGCAAGCTCGACAAGTCGGCTCCGGCCCAGTCGGGGTGGCCGATCAACGCCAGCAGCATGGCCGGCACGGCGATGGCCAGCGTGATGCGCTCGGCCGCGATGGTGGCCAGCATCTCGGCGGGATCGAACTTCTGCAGGATCGTCACCGTGGCGCCGGCATGCAGGGCCGGCGTGGTTTGGATGTTGAGGCCGCCGACGTGGAACATGGGGATGGCGGTCAGCACCTGGTCCGTGCTGCCGAGGTCGAACGCCGCCGCGCCGTTGACGGCGTTGTGGAAGATCGCGTTCTGGTCCAGCACCGCCCCCTTGGGCCGGCCCGTGGTGCCCGAGGTGTAGACGATCAGCACGGCATCAATGGGCCCGCCGGCCCGCGGCGGCGGCGGCGCCTCGGCGCCCTTTATTAGCTGCCGATAATCGAGCCAGCCGTCGGCGCCTTCGTAGGCGATCCAGGCCGCTTGGCGGCCCTTTCGCAGCTCGTCGAGCAGGGCGATGAAATCGGGCTCGGCCAGCACCGCTTTGGGTTCGCTGTCGTCGAGAATGTAGGCGATTTCGGGGCCGGCCAGGCGCCAATTGAGCGGCACCATGATGGCCCCCAGACGGGCGCAGGCGAACAAGAGATCGACGATCTCGGGGCTGTTGTAGCCGAGCTGGGCGACACGGTCGCCTGGACCGATCCCCAGTTCGGCCAGGGCGCCGGCCAGTTTTTCTATTCGCCCGGCCAGCGCGGCGTAGGAGATTTCCCGGCCCTGGTAGCGCAGCGCCGGTCGTTCGGGGGCAAAGGCCGCCCAGCGGTTTATCCAGTTCGATATGTCCATCCGTGATGTCCCTAGCCGCGGATCTCGTCGAGCACGGGCAGAATGTAGCGGCGGAACTGAACCGGGTGCTCGCTCATGGGGAAGTGGCCGAGCTCCTTCATGATCTCGACCCGGGCGCCCGTGATGCGCTCGGCCGTGGCCAAGGTGTCGCCGGGCTCGCAGGAAAAATCGTATTCGCCGGTCAGCAGATAGAGCGGACAGACGGCCGTGTCGATATCGCCGATCCGGTCCGAGAGGTCCGGCTCGACGCGATAGAAATAAAGATCGCCCTTGAAGATGCCGGGCCCCGAGATCTTGTATTGCCACAGCGTCTCATGGCGGCTCTCGTCCGGTGCCTGGGGGGCGATGAGGCCCGAGATCAGGGCGGCGCAGACCTCGCCGCCGTGCACGTCGGGGCGGTTGAGCCAGCTGATGTCGTACCAGGGCTGTTGCGCCGCCGCCGCCTCCAGGCCGATCAGGGCGCGGAACTCGGCGCCATGTTCGAGCGCCAGGTGCAGCACGATGCGGCCGCCGATGGAACAGCCCAGCACCACCGGGCGGTCGAGCTCCAGGGCCGCGATGAAGGCCCGGATGATGGCCATGAAGCCGGCCGAGGTGAGCTGGTATTCCTCGCGCTGGTGGCCGGCCGGCGGGTTCGACTTGCCGTGCCAAGGGAGATCGAAAGCCAGCACCCGGTAATGCTCGGTGACGGCAGCGTCGCACATCAGGTGGCGGAACTGGCGGCCGTCGGCCCCGGCGGTGTGCAGGCAGACCAGCGGAATTCCCTGGCCGGCTTCCTCGAAATAGAGGCGCTGGGCCCGGCCTTCGATCTTGATGTTGAGGTAGCGCCCGGTGATGGCTTCGATCTGGGCCATCAGCCGCTAAACCTTGGCGCCGCCAACACGTCTTTGAAGTATTGCAGGTTGGCCATCAAGGGCTGCAGGTTGCCTTTGATATGGGCGGCGCCCGATTTGGTCATGGCAAACAGGTCATGCCAGCCGGGCGCCGGTGGCTCGCTCCAGTGGGCCAACCAGGCATCTTCGCCGGCGGCGATGGAGAAGCAGTGCGAACGTAACAGCGCCGGGCCGCGGATGAGCGTGATGTGGCCAGCCTCGACCGAGATCCGGAACGGTTCGGCGCCAATCTCGACCAGGAAATCGAGCCTCAGGAATTGACCGCGGCGCAGCAAATCGCTATCGCCGTTGACCAGATCGGGCAGGAACTCGAAGCGGTCCACCAGGTTCACACCGCGCCTCCCTGCAAGCGTTCGAGCGCCATCTGGCGCAGCTTGCCTTTCTGGATCTTGGTGCCGTTGGGGCCGGTGGTGGCGGGGAATTCGCCGATCGGGAAGAAACGTTCGGGCACCTTGAACTTGGCGATGCGGCCGCGGCAGAAGCCGTAGACCGTTTCTTCGTCGAAGGACTCGCCCGAGCCCGCCTTGGCGATGACGAAAGCGATGGGCCGGTTGCGGCCCTCGTGCTCGACCGCCACCACCTGCACGGCCGAAACGCTAGGGTGGGCTTCGACCACGGCTTCGATCTCCAGCGGGCTGACGAGAAAGCCGCCCAGCCGGATGACGTCGCCCATGCGGGTGAGGAAGACGAAGCCGCCGCCCTCGAGCAGGTAACCAAGATCGCCGGTGCGCACGAAGCCGTCCTCGGTCAGGCCCTTTTTCGTGGCCTCGGGGTTGTTGAAGTATTCGTGCATCAGGCTGGGGCCCTTGAGCTCGAGCTCGCCGGTCTCGCCCGCTGGCAACAGGGCGCCGCTCTCGGTGTCACGCACCCGCACCTCGGCCCGGGGCGAGATCAGCCGGCCGCCGGCCTTCGAGCGCTCGGCCAGCGGCCACTCGGGCGGCGGCAGGGCATAGAGCGCCTGGACCTCGCTCATGCCGTAAACGCTACAAAGCGTCAGGCCGCGTTCGGCGCCCCGGGCGGCCGTCACCTCGGGCGGCGAGTTGAAGGCGCCGAAGCACATGAAGCGCAGGCTGGGGAAGGGCACGGGGTCGTCGTAGACGGCCAGCAGGCGCTCGATCATGTCGTCGCCGGCGTTGCATTGCGTCACCTGGTAGCGGCGGATGGCCCGGGCCGCCGCCAGCTCATCGAAAGACGGCAGCATGACCAGCGGGGCCCCCGACAGCAGCACCGCCATGACCTGGCTGAAACCGAAAACGCCACACAGCGGCATCATCAACAGGATCGAAGCGTCGGGCTGGTCGTAGCCGAAGACCGGTGCCACATCGAGGGCGTGATCGATGATCGAGGCCTGGCGGTGGAGCACGAATTTGGGCGCGCTGGTGGTGCCCGAGGTGGTGAAGATGGCGAAGTCCACATCGCGGCCACCGTGGTCTTCCGCCATTGGCGGTGCCGCCGCCAGTTCGTCGTAGGCCAGATGGCGCACGCCATCGGGCAGCGGCGGCGGGGCGGCCTCGCTGTCATCGTCGTCGCTGTCATCGTCCCCGTTGTCATCGTCCCTTGTGGCATAGCTGCTGACCACGGCGTCGAGCCCGGCGATCACGGCCGGATCGACTTGCGCCAGGATGTCGCTGAAAGCGATGCCGCGGTAGCCCGGCCAGAAGACCAGCAGGCGGGCGCCTGACCGGCCGATGATGTCGCCGACCTCGGTGCTGCGAAAGCGGCTGTTGACGTTGACGCAGATGGCGCCCAGCCGGGCGCAGGCCAGCAGCAGCGCCAGGTAGGCCGGTGCGTTGGGCATCCAGATGGCCACCCGGTCGCCGGCTTTGATGCCCAGTTCGGCCAGACCGCTGGCCACGCGCCGGCCCTCGGCGATGAGTTCGGCGAGCGCGATTTCACGCTCGCCATAGATCAGCGCCACGGCGTCGCCCTGCCGTGCCGCGAGGCTTTCGAACTGGCTGTTGAGGCTGTCGGCAATCATGGCGCCAGTATCGACCGACCAGGCCATGCCAGGCAACCGGAGCGCTGGCGGCTGCTGCCAGCCGGTCCCGCTCGGTCCCCGCTGCCGGCCCGGAGATTTCGAAGTGCGACAATTTAATCGCTTGTTTTTTCAGATAAAAAATTTATAGTTCAGCGCTGAATTAGAATCTTTGGGAAGGAAAACCCATGGCCCTCAGGCAAACCTTCACGCTCGGGGAGGCAGCCCGGCTGGGGCGCTTTCGCAGCGGCACCATGGTCGACTACCTGGCGCGCAGCGGCATCGTGCGGCCCTCGGTGCGGCCCAAGCCGGGGCGCGGGCGCCGGCGGCTCTATAGTTTCGCCGATGCCGTGCTGCTGCGTGCCCTCAACCGGCTGCTGGAGCGCGGCATCCCGGTGGCCCGGCTGGGGCAGGTGCAAGCGGCCTTTCATAAGCTCATGCAGGGCGTCGAGCCCGGCCGCCTGCCGGCGCGATACCTGATGACCGACGGCGAAAAGGCCTATTTCCGCGATGACCCGGCGGCGCTGGTCGAGCTTAGCGGTCGTGGCGGCCTGGCCTTCGCCCTGGTCCTCGACCTGCAGCCGATCATGGCGGAGGTGACGGGCGAGGCGGAGAAGCTGGCCGCCTGAGGGGCGGAGATCAGACGTCAGACGTCAAACGTCAGATGCCACAATCCTGACATCTGAATTCTAAAACCCGCCCGAGGCGGTTACTTGAAAACCGGCACCCGGCGCTCCTTGAAGGCGGCCAGGCCCTCGCTGGTGTTGTCGTTGAGTTGGGCCTCGGCGGCGTTCTCTTCCTCCAGGGTGAGACCGGCGTCGAGCGAGCCCTCGAGGCCGTCGCGGGCCAGACGCTTCATCCAGCCCAGGCCGTCGGGGCTGCGTCTGGCCAGGGTGGCGCAGAATTCCAGCGCCCTTTCGGCCAGCACCGCGTCTTCGGCGATTTCGTTGACCAGGCCCCAGTCGCGGGCTTCCTCGGCGTCCAGCCAGCGGCCGCTGTACATCAGCTCCAGCGCGCGGCGCAGCCCGACCAGGCGGGGCAGGCGCTGGCTGCCGCCAAAGCCCGGCAGCAGGCCGTACTGCACATGCTGGTCGCCCATGCGCGCCGACCTGCCGGCCAGCACCACGTCACACGACATCATCAACTCGAGCCCACCGGCCAAGGCCAGGCCATGGACCGCCGCCACGATCGGCATACGGCTGGCCTCGAGGCGGCGCAACATGGCGTGGCCGCGGCTGATGAAGACCTGGAAATCGCCCGCACTCTGGCGCGCCGCCGTGACCTCGTCGAGGTCGGCCCCGGTGCAGAATTGTTTGCCGTTGCCCCGGATCAGCATGACGCGGATGGCGGGGTCGGATTCGAAGTGCTCGAGGGCGTTGGTGAGGCCCTCGACGATGCCGGTGGAGATGCAGTTGAACTTGTCCGGCCGGTTGAGGGTGGCGATGCCGACACCCTCTGCGGTCTCGAGCAATACGTCCTGGTGCTCGCTGTCGTTCATCTTTGCCTCCGCCTAATAGGGCACTGCCACGCGGCCGATCTTTTCGCGCGAAATCACCATCTTCTGGATCTGTTCGGTGCCGTCGCCGATCTGCAGGCCGAGCACGTCGCGCAGGCGCTGCTGGTGGGGCAGGTCCTTGGCGTAGCCGTAATGGCCGTGGGTGATCAGGCAGCGGTGGATGACGTCGAAGGCCACTTGCGGTGCCCACCACTTGCACATGGCCGCTTCCGAGGTGTGGGGCAGGTCATGGTCGCGCAGCCAGAGCGTCTTGTAGCAAAGCAGCCGTGCCGCCTCGAGCAGGGTCTCGGCCTCGGCCAGCGGTTGGGTCACGCCCTGGTACCTGGCGATGGGCTGGCCGAAGGCCTGGCGCTGGGTGACGTATTCCCAGGTTTCCTCCAGCGAGGCCGTGGCCGCCGCGATGCACTGCAGGCCGATCAGCGCCCGGCTGTAATCGAAGCCGTGCATGATCTGGCGAAAGCCGTCGCCTTCCTGGCCCAGCCGGCGCTCGGCCGGGACGCGGACGCCGTCGAAGAAGACCGAGCCCCGGCCCACCACGCGGGTCCCCATGTCCTCGAAGCGGCCGGTGCTGATGCCCGGGCTGTCCAGGGATGCGAGGAAGGCAGTGATGCCGTGGGCTTTCTCGTCGGCCGTGCCGGTGCGGGCCAGCACCATGATTTCCTGCGATTGGTCGGCCATCGAGCACGACGTCTTTTCGCCGTCGAGCACGTAGTCGTCGCCGTCCCGCCGCGCCTTGACGCGCAAATTGGCGGCATCCGAGCCGCCGCCCGGCTCGGTCAGCCCGAGCGCCACCAGGATCTCGCCCGAGGCCACACCGGTCACCACCTCGGCCGCCAGTTCGGGCCGGGCGTGGTGGGCGATGATGGTGCCCATCAGCGTGCCGATGAGCTGCACGTAGCTGACGTTGAAATCGCCGTGGGCTATGCACTCGATGACCAGGCCGGCGGTCACCGCGTCCTGCTCCAGGCCGCCGAACTCGCTCGGCAGGTTGACGCCGATCAGCCCCAATTCCCCCATTTCCCGCAGCAGGGCGCGGTCGAATGCACCCTCCGTCTCGCGTTTCTGGTAGTCGGGCGCCAGGCGCTCGGCGGCAAAGCGCCGGGCCGTATCCTGAATGGCGATCTGGTCGTCGCTGAGAGAAAAATCCATGATCTGCTCCCGGTCCGCTGTTGCAGGCGGCGCTATTTGCGGAATTGCATGAAGTCGGGGTCGCGCTTTTCCCGGAGCGCCGTCACGCCCTCGCGCGATTCGTCGGTCTCGTAATAGAGGCTCAGCGCCTGCAGACCCAACGAGCCGCCGCCGCGGATCGATTCGCTGTCGGCATTGAACGAGCGCTTGGCGATGGCGATGGCGGTGGGGCTGCGCATCTTCAATTCCTCACACCAGCGGTCGACCTCGGCGTCGAGCTCGTCGTCGGGCACCACGGCGTTGGCCAGGCCCATGGCCAGGGCCTCCTAGGCCGAATAGCGCCGGCACATGTACCAGATCTCGCGAGCCCGCTTTTCGCCCACCACGCGGGCCAGGTAGGCGGTGCCCCAGCCCGGATCGACCGAGCCCATCTTGGGGCCGACCTGGCCGAAGATGGCGTTTTCCGAGGCCAGCGTCAGGTCACAAAGCGTGGCCAGCACGTTGCCGCCGCCGATGGCGTAGCCGCGCACCTTGGCGATCACCGGCTTGGGCACGTCGCGGATGATGCTGTGCAGCTCCTCGACCGGCATGCCGACGGTGCCGCGGCCGGCGTACTGGCCTTCGTGCTCGCCCTCGGACTGGTCGCCGCCGGTGCAGAAGGCCTTGCCGCCGGCCCCGGTCAGCACGATCACGGCGATGCCCTTGTTCCAGCCGGCCTGGCTGAAGGCCTGCAGCATCTCCTCGGCGGTGCGGCCGCGGAAGGCGTTGTAGACCTCGGGCCGGTTGATGGTGATGGTGGCGACGCCATCGTTCTCTTCGTAGATTATGTCCTGGGTGTCCATGGCGGGATTTTCTGCCTCTGCGATTTCGCTGTCCTAACGAATGTTAGTTAGAATCCGTGCCCTCGACAACGGCCGCGTGCCAGGCTTCGCTGAGCGCCGGCAGGCCGCGCCGGGCAAGCGCGAAGCCGGCCACGGCCAGCACTCCAAAAGCCAGCCAGGGGAGTGGCGAGGTGACGTCGAGCACCAACCCGAACAGTGAAGTCTGGGGCTGCCAGCTTTCGGCATCGCGCCAGTAATCGGCAAGTTCCAACAACCCGATGCAGGCCGCGAGGCAGACCAAAGCCGGCAGGCCGACAGTGATGTAGGGCCGCACCAGCAGGCCCAAGCGCCCGGCCCGGGCCGCCGGCGCGTGCATTTCGATGAGGCCGGCCAGGCCTGTGGGCGCAAAGCGGGCCACGGCCACGAAGACGATGCCGGCGTAAAGGATCCAAAGCCCGGTGTAATTCGAGACCACGGTCTGCAGCAGCGTGAAGATGACGGCGCCCAGCAGCGGGCCGATGAAGCTGCCGATGCCGCCGATGAAGGCCATCATCAGGATCTGGAACGAGGTCGCGAGAGAGATCGTCTCGCCGCCCACGAATTCGTAGTTTATGGCGAACAAGCCGCCGGCGATGCCGGCGAAAAATCCGCCGACGCAGAAAGCCAGCAGGCGCACCAGGCGGGGGTTGTAGCCGACATGGGCGGCGCGCTCGGGATTGTCGCGCACGGCCGCCGCCATCTGGCCCACGGGGGTCCGCAGGAAACGCCGGGCCGCCAGCAGGCAGGCAAAAAGCCAGCCTGCGATGACATAATAGACCTCGATCTCGCTGGCGAAATCGAGGCCGAAGAAAGCCGGCGCCAGGGTGCGGTCGGCGGCGCCGCCATAGAAACGACCCAGCACGCTGCCGGCGGCGATCACCAATTCCACCGTACACAGCGTGATCATGGCGAAGCCGATGCCGGTGCGCTTGACGGAGAAGCTGCCGAAAACGAATGCGAAGAACAGACCGCCGAGCCCCCCGGCCAGCGGAATGAAGGGCACCGGCAGCGGCACGACGCCGGCTGCCGAGGCGGCCAAAAGCCGCACCGCGGCAAAACCGCCGAGGCCGAAATAGATGGCGTGACCGAACGACAGCAGGCCGGCCCGGCCCAGCACGATGTTGTAGGAAAGCGCCAGCACCATGGCCGTGCCCATCTGGTTCAGCACCAGCAGCGAGAGAGGGGTGCGGAAGACCAGCGGCAACACCGCCAACAGCCCAGCTATGGCCAGCCAGTGGACAAGACGGCGATTCCTGTGGCGGTTTTGGGATCGTGTCATGCTGAACGTAACCGGCCCCGGAGCGGCTGGGCTCCGGGGCCGTGACGTGGGGGCTGGCGCGCCGCCGCCAGTATCCTCGACCCTACTTCTTTTGGCGGCTTTGCAGTTTGTCGCTGAAGCACAGCATGAACTGCAGCGCGCGCTGGCATTCGGGCTTGCCGAGCATCGAAAGCGTGGCCAGAACGCCGCCCGAGACCGGCCGGTTGGCGGTTTCCTCGACCGCCTCGTCCAGGGCCACGCGGGCATCGTCGACCAGGCTCGCCAGGTTCTCGTTGCCCACCGTGTTGAGCATGTGTTCGATGAAGGTGAAGAGGCGCTCGACGATGTTGTCGGTCGAGGCCGAGCGGGCCGCGTGCAATAGCGCCACGGTGTCAAACAGCGTGCCCATGGCGCCGATGCGGTGCAACTCGGCGAGGTTGTCGAGGGCAGACAGGATGGCGTCCTTGGTGTCCTCGTCGTTGAGCCGGTCGACCACCTCCATGGCGTTGGAGGCGGTGATGGCGAGGCGCTCGACCATGCCGTCGGTGAGGGCATCGCCCGCCGCCTGCATGAGCCGCGCGGCATCGTCCTGCGGAGTGTTGGGAATCATGTTGTCGGTCATGATCCCGCCCCCTACAGGAGACCCCTGGCGGAGAGCCAGTAAAGCCGGTTATAGGCCAGCTTGAACCAGTGAATCATCTGCGACGGCGCGCCTGGGTTGGGCGGCGTCTGGTAGTTGAACCAGACGTAGGTGCCGCTGTCCATGCCGGTCTCGACGAAGCAGAAGACCTTGCCGTCGTAGTTGCGGGCCCAGCGGTTCTCGGTGATCAGCGACGAGATATTGTCGATCACGGTGTCGGCTTCGAAGTGCGCCGTCGAGCCGGCCTTGGAGATCGGGATGTTGGTGGTGTCGCCGACCACGAAGACGTTGGTCGAGCCCTCGCGCAAGAGCGTCTCGCGCTCGGTCGGCACCCAGCCGCCGGCACCGAGGTCGCTGTCCTCGATGACCTGGGCGCCGGAGTGCGGTGGGATGGTGACCAAGAGGTCGTAATCCAGCGTCACCTCTTCTTCCGACGATATGGTCTTGGCCGCGGGATCGACCGACTTGGTGTTGAAGAAGGTTTCGTACTTGATGCCGTACTTGTCGAATTCGGGCTGGGTCCAGGCGGCCACCGGCTCCAAGGCGTGCAAGCGCCCGATGGGGTAGGTGTAGGTGATCTCGGTCTTGTCCGCGAGGCCCTTGCCCTGGAGAAAGTCATAGAGCATGAAGGTGACTTCCAGGGGCGCTACCGGGCATTTGTGCGGTGCGTTGACGTTGACCACGATCTTGCCGCCCTCGAAATCGTCGAGCGCCTGGCGCATCTTGCGCGCACCTTCCAGGTCATAGAACCAGTGCGCACCCTCGGCCATGCCGGGGATGTTTTCCGGCCGGATGCGCGAGCCGGTAGCCAGCACCACGTAGTCGTAGGAATAGCTCTTGCCCGATTCCGTCGTCACCTGGCTGGCCTCGACGTCGATGGCCGTGGCGGCATCGATATGGAAATGGATGCGCCGGTCCAGCACCTTGCGCTGGTCACGGAAAAGCTCGGCTTCGCGGAAGCGGCCGAAGGGAATGTACAACAGACCCGGCTGGTACATGTGGGTATCGGTGTTGCCCAGCATGGTGATGCTGGCCTCGCCCGACTTGAGTTCCGGGCCGAGATGGCGGCACAGCCCGTTGGCGATGATGGTGCCGGCCAGGCCGCCCCCGACGATCAATACCTGCTTGTCCATATTTCTGTGCTTCCCTTGGAGATGTGAGTTTTTCTAGTTTTCGTTATTTTGCCTTGACGACGACGACACTCCAATAGCCCTCGCACTCGGTGATTTCGCCCATCTGGTGACCCACCTTGGCCACCCATTCGGGGATCTCGGCGGACGAGCCCTTGTCGGACGACCAGACGTCGATCTCGTCGCCGATCTCGACCAGCTTGAGCTTGGCTATGAGTTCCATCAGCGGCCCCGGGCAAAAGGCGCCCCGGGCGTCGATCTTGTGGCGTTCGCTCATTGCTCGGCTCCCCTCCTTACGGCGCCAGCCCGGGCCCAGCCCGGGCCTAAAACGTCATCAGTTGGCCGCTTTCGGCATCGGAAAGAAATCGCGTCAGCCCGAGCGCTCCGTCAAAGACGCCCTCGACCAGCCTTTCCTCGTCCCAGCCGTTGATGTCGAGCGCCATCGAGCAAGCGTACGCGCTTAGCTCGCCGAAGTCCCTCCCCTGGCGCAACAGCTCGATGGCGTCGGGCGCCTTCTTGGCCTTCATCAGGTCCGACATTTCGCCACCCCGGTAACGTTCTTCGGCGTCGGCCTGGGCGTCGAAGGCAAAGATGGCGC
>JASLXG010000112.1 GCA_030740435.1 Alphaproteobacteria bacterium
TTTCAAGCTCTCGGCCCGAATGTCAGGTTCGAGTTCAACCAGAGAGCGTAGCCGCCGATAGCGACCTAAACGTCGCAGCCAGGAGGTCGTTCATCACACGGTTCTGCCGTATGGGTTCCTCCTAGGACATCGACACTACCTCATCGCCATGATGGACCACCCGAAGGCTGTAAAATGTATACCTTTTAGTGTGCCCAATATTGAGACAGCTGAGATCCTGGAAGATTATTTCGAGCGTGATTCAAGTTTTTCCCTTCGAGAATACCCTGTCGGCGCGACAGCGACGCGCAGGCCATGACCCGGTGAGAAATGCGGGCTAGCGCCTGGCGTCTTCCGTGGCGCTTGCTTCGTGGTATGCTTGGGGCTGTGGTCGCCGGGGGAGAATCGACGGCCGGAGACATTCTTCAGAGAGGCCTTAATGGCTTCGGAGAGGCCTTCATGGTCGAATTGACGCCAGCGTTCGAATTGCCAAACAAGCCGGCGTCCTAAGATCGTCGCGGCAGCCATCGCTGAAAACATGGTCACACGGTTTGTCATTCGTCCGGTGATCGCCGGGTTGGCGGTATGGCTGGCCGTGACGCCTGTGCTGGCCAACGGCTGGGAGCACTGGGGCGTTCCGCTCGACATCCTGCTGGCAACGCTGGGGGCCGAGGAACCGGGCTACCGTATGCGGGCGGCGCGTTCGCTGGGCGTCCGTCAGGAACCGAGGGCGGTGGCACCGATGCTGGCCCGCCTCGCCGACGCCGACGAACGGCCGTTGGTCAAGGATGCGGTGATGGCGGCTTTGGGCCAGATCGGCGACCACCGCGCCGTTCCGATCTTGACCCGCGTTCTCAAACACGACGTGCGCGACGAGCTTCGGGCCGCCGCCGCCGCCGCTCTCGCCGGCATGGCGGCGGCCCAAGCGCTGCCCGACCTGATCGCCGCCTATGAGGGCGACCGCTCGCTGATCGTGCGGGCCGGCGTCGTCGAGGCGCTGGGCGCCTTTGACGATCCCTCGGCGATTTCCCTGCTGACCGGGTTGCTGGCGGCGGACGCCAACCCGAGCCTGCGCCGCAAGGCGATCCGCTCGCTCGGCCTGACCCGGTCGCCGAGCGTCACGGTGCCGCTGCTGGCGGCCCTGTCCCGCGCCTCCGGCGCCTCCGAACGCGGCGCCATCGTCGAGGCCTTGGGCCATATCGCCGATCCCCGGGCGCTCGCCGGGCTCGCCGCGCTCTATGACCGCACCCGGGACAACGCGCTCAAGGTACGGCTTGCGGTGGCGCTCGGCGCCATCCGCGACGGCAGCGCGGTGCCCAAACTGATCGAGCTTTTGCAGAGCGACCTCGCCGCGGTGCAGTTCTTCGCCATCGAGGCCTTGGCCGAAGCCGGCGATGAGCGGGCGGCCCAACCCCTGCGCCAGCTCTACCGCCGCGCCACGGTGTCCAGCCGCACCTCGCTCGAGTTGGCGAAGCAGGGGCGCCCCGCCGCCTACCTTGCCGAGCAGAGCCTGCGCCTCGAGGCGATCCGGGTGCTTGCCTCGCTCGATGCCGCCGGATCGCTCGCTGAATTCCTCGATGCCGCCGCTGTTGCCATGTTCGATCGGAGTTCGGGCCTGGGCCTCAGGCTTAACGAGGGGAGCTATCAGTTGCGCCGGATGGCGATCGCCGGACTGGGCTACAGCGGCGCGCTACGGGCGACGCGGTTTCTCCTGGCCGGGCCGATCGACGACGGCGATTTCCGCCTCCGGGCGGCAGCGGCCCGCGCTCTCGGCGTGCTCGGTCA
Source organism: Alphaproteobacteria bacterium (assembly GCA_030740435.1). Classification (NCBI taxonomy): domain Bacteria; kingdom Pseudomonadati; phylum Pseudomonadota; class Alphaproteobacteria; species Alphaproteobacteria bacterium. The sequence goes on from JASLXG010000112.1 coordinate 1,765, forward strand.
CGACCAGGCCTCCGACGCCCTGGCAGCCCTGCTCGGCGATGTCTCGGCCGAGGTGCGTTGGGTTGCCGCCCGGGTGCTGGGGCGGCTGAAGCGGCCGGCGGCGGGGGCCGGTCTGGTGGCGGCGCTGGACGACCGCCACCCCGAGGTGCGCCGGCAAGCGGTTTTGAGCCTGGGCTATCTCGCCGACCCGGCGGCCTGTGAACGCATCGCCGGGCTCGAACAGGGCGATCCCGACGAGGCGGTTCGCAACGCCGCCCGCGCCACCGCCGGCATCCTTTGCCGCGGCGGTTAGAGTTCTAAATCAACGCGCGCTGGACGAACCAGACGGTAGCGACCAGCAGGATGAGCGCCGAGCCCGCGCGCATCGCCGGCCGGTACCAGGATCGGCGGCTCGCCAAAATCAGCAGTGGGAAGACCGCGGCGACGAACGCCAACTGGCCGATCTCGACGCCGAGATTGAAGGCAAACAGCGTCGTCACGGCCCCGGCACCGCCGAGATCGAGTTCCTTGAGGAAAGTGTAAAAACCCAGCCCATGCACCAGGCCGAAGCCCAGGGCGAGCAGCCAGCGGTGGCCGGTGGCGCCGGCGAACAGGTTTTCGGCGGCGACGTAGGCGATGCTCAGGGCGATCAGGCTTTCGACCAGGCCGGACGGCAGGTCGATGACGCCGAACCAGGCCAGCGACAGGGTCAGGGTGTGGGCCAGGGTAAAGGCGGTGACGATCTTGACCAGATCGACAAAGCGGGCGCTGACCAGAAGCAGGGCGACAAGGAACAGCAAGTGGTCGACGCCGGTGGAGATATGTTCGATGCCCAGCACGACGATGCGCCCGGCCCGTGGTAGCCAGGCGAGCGCTGATTCGGGCTGGGGCGCCGCCACCTCGATTTCGAGGTTGGTGATCTCGGCGTCGAACAGGAACTCGCGCCGGCCCTGGCCGGCGTCGATGGTGCCGATGGCCCGGTGGCCGGCGTCGAGGTCGAAGAACAAGAGATAGCCGAGATCAAGGCGAGCGATGGCGGCGGGGCAGCGGAAGACCAGTCGGACAATCACCTCGTCGGGCAGGCGGCCATATTCGGTGCCCGCTTCCGCGCGGCGGCAGTCCCGGCCGTCGGCGCTGGCGACCAGGCGCGCCGCCAAGTAGGCCCCCAGGGCGTCGGCCCGCGCCTCGAAGGCGTTCTTCGGCACCGGGGCGACGAGGTCGGTTTCGATGCCCAACGCCAGCGCCAGGTCGTGGGCCGAAACGATGAGGCGGACGTCGACCCGATGGCCGGCGACCGCGACCGTCAGGCGGCTGAGGTTGGTCTTGTGCGCCAAGGCGCCGGCCTGCCAGCACAAGGCCAGCAGGCCGGCGACGATGGCGATACGCGTTTGCCTAGGGCAGCGGAAGCGGAACGGCAGCCGCTTTTATCGCTCGCAAAGCGCCATGGCGCGCGACGGACCGCCGGTGCCGCCAACCAGCTTGGGGGCGCCGACGAACAACATGCACGACCCCGGCTTGGCTTCGGCCAACTGGCCCAGGTTGGCGCCGTTCTCAAGGAATTTCCAGCCGCGCTGCAGGCCGCGCATATGGCAGTGCCAGGAATCGGTAACCAGATCACCCTTGGGTCCACGGCTGTTTTCGCCCGAATCGATGCCGATGTTGTCCATGGCGATGCCGTTGATGCGCACGCCCTTGCGATCCTCGATCTCGATCAGCTTGTCGCAGGCCGCTTGGCTCATGCCGGGGAAGTTCCAGCCGTTGATGTAGGGCGAATCCTGCAGGCTGGTACCCTTGAAGAAGCGCGACCAGCCGGCATTGACGACGAGCCAGATGCCGCTGCGGATCTGCGCCTCGACCCCGGCAATGTCGGCCGCGGTGACGACGTTGCTGGTGTTGTTGCCGAAATCGGTGACGCTGGACTTGCCCGGTTTGCCGCCGTTCTTGTCGAGCTCGGCCTGCACCCGCGAGCTGATGTCGATGAACACCACCGGACCGGTCAAATCGTCGACCCCGAGTTCCTCGAGCGTCCGCTTGTCGGGATTTTTCGACTCCAAGGTCTTGTCGGTATTGTTGAAGTGCACCGGCGCGTCGATATGGGTGCCGTGGTGCTCGTACAGGAGGAAACGGCCCATGCCGAAGTAGCCCCGGTTGGTCTTGAAGTCGGGCAGCGCCTCGTAGACGGCCTGGGCGCCGAAGGTCGGCACCTGGATCGAGCCCTTGAGCGGTTTCGTCAGATCGGGCTTGCCGATGTTGCCGTCCTTGGGTGAAAACGTGCCGATGGGATGGGTCAGGTCGACGACGAAGGTGCCGGCGGCGGCCAGCGGCCCGGCGACGAAGAGACCGAGGCCGAACGCGGCGGCGGCCGCGGATGCCAGAAGCGATGCCGATTTCATGGATTGTCCCCCTTGATCGCTGTTGTCGCGCCGACGAGGTCGGCGCTGG
>JASLXG010000113.1 GCA_030740435.1 Alphaproteobacteria bacterium
AAGCCAACCCAATCCTAACATCCGGGCTGGACCAGTTTTCGGGGGGCAGGCCATCGTTCCCCGCACCGCCGTAGATTTCGTTATAGCCGCCATAGGCGGAAATGGTGTCATTGCCGCCACCGCCGTAGAGCCAGTTCGCCGCCATGAAACCGACAATCGTGTCGTCGGCGGCGCCGCCATATTTTTCGGGCAAGGGGGCATAACGCAGGGCTAAATCCACAGTCTGATATATGGCGGCCGCTCCATATTGATGGAATGCATCGCCGACCTGATGCACGAGGTCGTCTGACACACCCACGCCAAATTCGTATGTACTGCGCAAGTGACCGACTTGATCATCGAAGGTGGAGGCAACCCAATCAAATCCGGATTCCAACGCATCAATTGTGTCACCCATTATGACCTCCTGTGGAACTGTCTAAATTCGGTACGGCTCAATTCTACTTCTAATTCGCCGCAATTTCCGAGGATGACTATGCCCTGTCTTGAACGGAATGAGTTGTCGGAGATTTGTCCGAAAAAAAACTAGGTTAACCTATTGATATTATTACAAAAAAATCCTTCCAACGAATGAAACGCCAATTGTCGACAGCAAATCATATCGCCTGATGTCCGATTCCGATGCAATGGACAGCGCCCACCCGACGGCGTAGCGAATGTCTGCAGTTGGCTATTCGCGTCGCTTCGGCGAGCCGCCCGGAGCCAGCGCTTTGGTGGGATGAGCGGACCGAGGCTGACACTCAGCCGAAAAACAGCCCCGGCAGCCAGAGCGTCAGCGGCGGGAACAGCACCAGGGCCGCCAGCAGCAGCACCAGGGCGGCGATGACGGGCACCAGCTCGCGCACCTCGTGGTGCACCTGTGCCCCGGCCTGGGCCGCCGTCAGGTAGATCAGGAACCCCCCCGGCGGCGTGATCAGGCCCAAGAGCGTGGCCAGCACCAGCAGGGGATCGCCGGTGAGTGCGCCGACCCAGCCGGCCAGGGCGCCGGCCAGGCCCGCATTTGCGCCCGGACCATCCATCCGCTACCCTCCTCCGACGCACCCGTAGCTAGGGTGGATAGGGCACTGGCCTTCGAAGGCAGGGGCCAGGGGTTCTTGACCGGCCGGAGGCGTTGGATTTCCTGGGGTCGAGGCGAGGCGGAAATGGCGGCCACGGTTCAGGTTCCGGACGAACTCCTGCAACAGGTGGTCGAGGTATTCGAGCCTGAGAAAGTGATCCTGTTCGGGTCGCACGCGGACGGTGGCGGGACGGCAGACAGTGATTTCGATCTGCTGGTCGTCGTGGCCGACGACACGCCGCCGGAGCGTCTCGGACTGGAGGCCCGGCGAAGAGCGCGGCAGCGCTATCGCCGAGCCGCAGACATCATCCCCTGCAGGCAAACCATTTTCGAAGAAAAGGCCACTGTACCCGGCTCTTTCGCCCATACCATCGCCCGCCAGGGGGTGGTGGTCTATGAACGGAAATGAGGCCACCGCGCGGTCGGAGGCATCCGGCTGGTTCGAACGCGCCGACCACGATTTGCGGGCGGTGCGCCTGTGCCTGAATGCCGACGACTTCCTGCCCGACATCGCCGCCTACCATTGCCAGTAAGCAGGAGAAAAGCTGATCAAGGGGATTCTGGTCCTGGCCGGCGTTTCCTTCCGCAAAACCCATGACCTTGATGAACTGGCCGACCTCGCGGCAGCGGGCTTTCTGGCGTTGGCTGCCCAGCTGGATCCCGTAAGGCCCTTTACCGACTGGGCCGCGGTGTTCCGCTACCCGGGTATCGATCCCCTTGCCGCACCTTTGCCCCTACGAAACGAATTGGAAGAAGCTGTCCGTGCGCTGGAAGATCTCCAGAATGCGGCAAAAGGGCTTGAGCCACCGGCCTAGAGCAACGCTCGGATCAGCCGAAGAAAATCCCCGGCAGCCAAAGCGTCAGCGGCGGAAACAGAACCAGCGCCGCCAGTAGCAGCACGAGCGCCGTGATGAAGGGCACCAGCTCGCGTATCTCGTGGTGCACCTGGGCCCCGGCCTGGGCCGCCGTGAGGTAGATCAAGAACCCTACCGGCGGCGTGATCAGGCCGAGCAGCGTGGCCAGCACCGCGACGACGCCGAATTGGGTCATGTCGATGCCCACGGCCTGGGCCGTGGGGATCATCAGCGGCACCAGCACGACCAGGATGGTCACCGGCTCCAGCACCGTGCCGGCGACCAGCAGCGCGGCGGCGAAGATGGCCAGCACCAGCAGGGGATCGCCGGTAAGGTCGCCGACCCAGCCGGCCAGCGCCCGGGCCAGGCCCATGTTGCCGACGATCCAGATGAAAAGCCCGGCGACGGAGATGATGGCCAGCACCTTGGCGGCATCGGCCCCGGCCCGCATGAAGGACTGCCAGAGGCCGGCGAGGTCGAGTTCGCGGTAGACGATGGTGCTGACCACGACGGCATAGACCGTGGCCACGGCACCCACCTCGGTCACCGTCGCCACGCCGCCGACCAGGCCGATGACGACTATCAGCGGCATCGCCAGCGCCAGCAGCGAGGAGCCGGCGGCGCGCGTCAATTCGCGCCAGCCCGCCCAGGGGGCGGCCGGATAGCCCCGCCGGCGGCTGATCACGTAGGAGGCGACGAGCAGAAAAACCCCCATCAAGAGCCCCGGCACGATGCCGGCGACAAACAGCTTGCCGATCGAGGTCAAGGCAAAGAGCCCGAACACCACCAGCGGGATCGAGGGCGGAATGATGGGGCCGATGGTGGCCGAGGCGGCGGTCACGGCGGCGGCGTAGGCGGCCGGGTAGCCCTCGCGCTTCATGGCCGGGATCATCACCGAGCCGATGGCCGCGGCATCGGCCGCGGCCGAGCCCGAGACGCCGGCGAAAACCATGCTGGCCAGGATGTTGACGTGGCTCAGCCCGCCGCGCACATGGCCCACGCAAGCCCGGGCCAGGCGCATCAGGCGGGCGCTGATGCCGCCCGTGTTCATAACTTCGCCGACCAGAAAAAAGAAGACGATGGCGGCGAAGTTGTAGCTGTCGAGCCCCTGTACGAAACCCTGGCCGACGATGAAGGTGGGGACTTTCGGCCAAAAGGCGATGGTGTAGGCCGCCGCCGCGCCGCTCATGGCCAGGAACACCGGTATGCCGAGCCCCAGCCCCAGCAGGAGTGCGCCGAACAGCACCGCCAGTTCGGCGATCACGGCGCCGCCTCCCTTTTTTCCCAACCGCGCCAGAGATTGAGCGCCGCCGCCAGGGCCAACCCGACCCCGCCGGCCGTCACCGGGATGTACTTCAGCGAGGCGTCGATCTCGAGGCTGCCGAGGTCCATATCGGCGTACATCTCGAGGGTTTCCAGCGAGATGAAGGCGAGCGTGGCACCGGCCAGCAACGCCAGCACGTCGATGGCCAGGCGCAGGCGTTGCTCGGCGGCCGGCGCCAGCAGCGTCGGCAGCAGATCGACGGCAATGTGGCCGCGGCTGAGCCAGAGGTAAGTGATGCCCAGCCAGGCCAGCCAAATGAGGGCCATCACCGAGATCTCTTCGACCCACAGGATGGCTGCGGAAAAGCCGTAGCGCAGCACCACCTGCATGAAGGCCAGCGCCACCAGGAACAGCACCAGCGCCCCGATCAGGCGCTCGAGCAGCCAGGCAAACAGGGCGCGCAGGCGGTTTTCCATTGGATTCGGTTAGACCCTCCACCCCATCCCTCCCCCGGCCTTGTCTTTGTGCGGGAGGGGGTTCAGATCGTCAATATCGCCCCCTCCCCACAAAGCCAAAGCTTGGGGGAGGGATGGGGTGGGGGTGAAAAAACTACATCTTGTTGATCTTGTCATACATGCCCGGCGGCCAGCGTTTGCCGTCCCAGGCCTCGACGATGGGCCGGCCGGCGGCCTTGAAGGCGGCGATGTCGGGGGTGACGATCTCCATGCCCTTGGCCTTGGCCTCGGCGAACATCTTGACCACGTCGCCGGGGAAGGAAGCCCGGGCCTCGGCGTTGGACGCATTGGCGGCCGCCGTGACCCAGCCCTGCTGCTGGGCCGAGAGCGAGTTCCAGCGTTTGCCGCTCATCCACATACCGATGGCCGAATGGATGTAGTCGGTCTTCATGAAGTACTTCTGCACCTCGGTCAGGCCGGCCTGGACGACGGCATCGATACCGTTCTCCTGGCCGTCCACCAGACCGCTCTGCAGCGACGAATAGAGCTCCGAGCCCTTGACCGGCGTCGGGCTGGTGCCCCAGGCCTTGAAGATCTCGGTGATGGCCGGATTCAGCGGCGTGCGGATCTTCATGCCCTTCATGTCGGCCGGCGTCATGACTTTCGTCTTGCGCGTGGAAAGGGCCCGGGGCGGACGGTCGCCGTTGGGTCCGATGAAGTGGATATTCGTGGCCTTCTCGACCTTGGCGTTCATGCCGGCGAAAACGTCCGAATCCAAGAACCGGTGCAGGTGCGCCTGGTCCTTGAAGAGATACGGCATGGTGACGATGAAGAACAAGCGCGCGTCCTTCATGGCCAGAATGGCGCCGATGTCGATGGTGTGCATGTCCAGGCTGCCCTTCTTGAGCTGGGCCCAGAGCTGCACCAGGTTGCCGAGCGCGCCGCCCGGCACGATCTCGATATCCATGCTGCCGCCGGACATCTTGCGCAGGTGCTTGCCGAAGATCTCGGCGTTGATGTGGAACTGCGCCTTGGGTGGCGCCACGTGGGCGATCTTCAGCGTGACGTCGGCCGCCCAGCCGGCGCTGGTGGCAAAAACCAGGGCCGCGGCGGAAGCCGTGGCCAGGAAAAATCTTCTCAACATTTTTCTACCTCCCTCTGGAATGCGATAGATGAAAGCGTTTCACTCAACGCATGCGCACGCTGAGGCCGCCGTCGACCGCCAGCGTCACGCCATTGACGTATTTGGCCTCGTCCGAGGCCAGGAACACGGCCGCCGCGGCGATGTCCCAGGCTTCGCCCATGCGGCCCGTCGGCGAGGCCGCGTGGCGGGCCTTCTCCAGCTCTTCCATCGAGCCGTAATGCTGCACCATGTCTTCCGAGCCCCGCACCATGGGCGTGTCGATCAAGCCGGGCAGGATGGCGTTGGCACGAATCCCCTTGTCGGCGTACTCGATGGCCACGGCCCGGGTGAGGTGGTTGAGCGCCGCCTTGGAGGCGTAATAGGCACTGTAGGGGAACATGCCGACCCCCAGGCTGGCGATCGAGGAGATGTTGATGATGGCGCCCGAGCCCTGCTCGACCATGGCCGGCAGCACGTATTTGCAAGTGAGAAAGGCGCTGGTCAGGTTGACGTCCATGACCTTGTGCCATTCCTCGAGGGGCAATTCGACGGGGCCGCCGAAATTTCCGATGCCGACGTTGTTGTGCAGGATATCGATGCGGCCGTGGGCCTCCAACACGCCCTGCACGGCGGCCTCGACCTGATCGGGCCTCGTCACGTCGGCCGCCACGGGCAACGCGTCACCGCCTTCGCCGGCGATGATGTCGGCGGTTTCCTGGGCCGCTTCGAGGTTGATGTCGACTGCGACGATGCGGGCGCCTTCGCGGGCGAAACGTACCGCCGTGGCCTTGCCGTTGCCCCAGCCCGGGCCCGACGAGCCGGCCCCGAAGACCAGCGCCACCTTGTCCTGCAAACGTGGACTCATGATGTTTCTCCCTGTGCGCGATGGGCCATGTAGGCGGCATAGGGCGTGCCGTTGGAGACCAGCATGCCGCCGTCGACGTCGAAGCTGGCACCGGTGCACATGGCGGATTCGGGCCCGGCGAGAAAGACCACGCAGCGGGCCACATCCTCGGGCATCACCCACTGGCCCAGCGGCACCAGGCCGGCGGTATGGGCGCGTGCCGCCTCGTCGGTGATGCTCTCGACCATGGGCGTGAGTACGGGGCCGGGGCAGACGGCGTTGACGCGGATGCCGTACTGGGCCAGCTCGAAAGCGGCGTGGCGGGTGAGGCCCAGAAGCCCCGACTTGGCCGCCGTGTAGTTGACGCCGCCGTGGTAGGAGATGCGCTTGCCGGCGATCGAGGCGATGTTGACGATGGCACCGCCATTCGTTTTTAGCGCCGGAATGGCGGCCTGGGTGCAATGGAAGGGGCCGCCGAGGTTGATGTCGATGACGCGCTGCCAGTCCTCGATGGGCATCTGCTCGATGGTGTTGGTGGT
>JASLXG010000114.1 GCA_030740435.1 Alphaproteobacteria bacterium
AGGGTCCTATGAAAGAGAAAAAGGCCGATCGATTTTTCGACCGGCCTTTTTTACGCTTAGCAGGCGCTTCAGAAGGGCAGGATTATGTCGAGCACCTGCTGGCCGTAACGGGGTTGTTGGACATCCGTGAGTTGGCCGCGACCGCCGTAGGAAATGCGGGCTTCGGCGATCTGGCTGGAGGCCACGGCGTTGCTGGAGCTGATGTCCTGGGGCCGCACCACGCCGGCCACCAGCAGCTCGCGGACTTCGAAGTTGACGCGGATTTCCTGATGCCCCCAGATCACCAGGTTGCCGTTGGGCAGGACCTGGGTGACCACGGCGGCGACCTGGAAGGTGATGCTCTCGGAGCGCTCCACAGTGCCCTCGCCAGTTTGGTTGGACGATGACGACAGGTTGAGCAAATCGGTGCCGCTGGTCAGGGCCTGGGGCAGCACCCGGTTGAGCGAGGATTGATAGCCCAGGAAGCCGGTGACGTCGTCGTCCTCGCTATTGGTGCGGCTGCGGGTCGTCGAGTTCTCGATCTCGGCCTCGTCCTCGATCGACACCGTCACTGTCAGGATGTCGCCTACCTTGGCCGCGCGCTGATCCTTGAAGAAGGCGCGGGCGCCGGGCCGCCACAGCGAGTTGGCCATGTGAGAGGGGCGCTCGGGCTCGGGCATGGGCATGCTGACGGAGCGGTACGAGGGCGCCGTGACCGGGTTTTCGATGGGATTGAGCTGGGGCGCCGCACCGATGTCGCCGACCCTGTTGAGAACGTTGCAAGCGGTCAAGCTGCCGGCCAGCAAGGCCAGGGCGGCAAAGCGGCTCAGGTTGGCGGCGTGGCCTGGTTTGGCGAGGATGGTCATGACAATCACCTGGGACAATTATTTGCGGAGCTGGGCGAGTTGGTGTTTGCGGATGGCGACCGTTACCCGGCCCGGCGCCACCACCACCGCCTCGACGGTTCTGTGGGTCTGGGTGTTGACCACGCGGATGGCGTCGCCCAAGCTGCCGTTATCCTTGGCCCGGCCCGTGACCATCAAGGTCATGCCCGGAATGCTGACGGCGATGGTGACCAGTTCACCCTTGGCGACGACCACGGGCCGCTGCAGATCGCGGCGGCGCAGTGGTTCATTGACCTTGACCGGGCGGCGCGGCGTGAAGCCGACCAATTCGTCGATATCGACCACCTGATTGCGCTTGAGATTGCGGCTGCGGATCTCGATCCAGTCGACATCGTCGCGGCTGATGACCTGGCCGACCTTGACCGGGGCGTTGAGTACGGGCACCTCGACCAGGGTATGGACCTGGCCGCTGATGCGGTAGCCCCGCGGCGCCTGATCGGCCGCCTGGGGCGGCACCAGGAGCGCCCGGAAGCGCCCGCTGCGGCGGTTGTACTGCAGGTTTTCGACGCGCACCGTCGGCTCCTCGTCGAGGGCCACCCGGATGGCTTTGCGCTTGGCCATGGCGACCTGATAGCGGCCGTCGAGGCCGGTGGCCTCCAGGCTTTGCCGCAGCTGGGCCAGGATCTCGCTGGGCGGCACGATCTGGCTGGCGCGGGTCACCCGCACCACCGGATATTGGCCGTCGAAGTCGAGTTTGTGGGCGCTGGCCACGCGCTCGATCAGGCGTCGCCGGACGATGATGAACTCGCCCGGCGCCGGCGCCGCTGTGACGCGGCTTTTGGCTGCCTGGCCGGCCCCGGCAATCAGGTCGCCAAGCGTGATGTAGGCGCCGCTGACCGTAACGTGCCCATGCTCGAGGTGGTGTTCGACCGTCTGGTTCGCCTGATGTCGACGTCGCTGCGCAATTTCACCTCGGACAACGTCGAGGTGTCGCTCGACAACATCACCTCGATCCGTTTCGGCGACTATCTCAACTCGATTCCGCTGCCTGTCATCCTCAGCGTCTTCCGGGCCGAGGAATGGGACAACTACGGCCTCATCACCGTCGACAGCGCGTTGATCTATTCGATCGTCGATGTCTTGCTCGGGGGGCGGCGCGGCACCGCCGCCATGCGCATTGAGGGCCGGCCCTACACCACCATCGAGCGCAACCTGGTGGGCCGCCTGGTGAGCGTGATTCTGGCTGACATGGGAGCTGCCTTCGAGCCGCTCAGTCCGGTCACTTTCCTTTTCGACCGGCTGGAGACCAACCCCCGTTTCGCCACCATTGGCCGCGCCGCCAATGCCGCCATCCTGATCAAGCTGCGGGTCGACATGGAAGATCGCGGCGGCCGCGTCGAAATCCTTTTGCCCTATGCCACCTTGGAGCCGGTTCGCGAGCTCTTGTTGCAGATGTTCATGGGTGAAAAGTTCGGCCGCGACACCATTTGGGAAAGCCATTTGGCAACCGAGTTGTGGTACACCGATATTGCCCTCGAAGCAGTGCTGGACGAACAGGTGATGTCGTTGCGCGACGTCATGGACTTCCATGTCGGCCACACCATCATGCTCAACGCCTCAGCCGAAACGCCGGTCGAAGTGCGTTGCGGCGGCGTAGCGCTGATGGAGGGACGCATGGGCCGGATCGGTGATACCATGGCCATTCGTATCGAACCTGGAGCCAAGCCCACGGAAAAGAGCCCGACATGACCGGCCTGCTTCTCGATGCTGCGGTCGCGCTGTTGCTGTTGGCCACCATCTTCTATTGCGTCTTGTTGAACCGGCGGCTAACGGCACTGCGCGCCTCCTACGACGATTTGCAACGGCTGTTCAGTGGTTTCAGCCGTTCGATCGAGCGCGCCGAGGCCGGCATCACCGGGCTCAAGATTGCCGCCCAGGAAGTCGGTGGCGACCTGCAGGAACGCATCGACAAGGCGCGCGCGCTGGCCGACGAACTGGCCTTTCTGACCGATCGCGGCGATCGTCTTGCCGATCAGGTGGCCGACGCCGGGCGCCAGCGGCCGGAGCGCGGCGAGGCGGAAACGCCGTTCGTGCCGCCGCCACCGCCGCCGGGCCTGGAATCGGAATCGGAACGTGAACTTAGAGAGGCGCTGAGAGAAGCCCGCTAGGGCGTGGCGGTGCTGCGGGCAAAGCAGCGCGGATACATGGGATACGGATCATGATTGGGCGACTACGCATTCTACCTTTGATGATTGTGCTGGCGGGATTGCTGTTCAGCGTCAAGCTTGGTGGTCTGTGGCAGGGCGCCGAGGGGTTGAGCGCGGGCGTCACGCCGGCCCGGGCTCAGGACAAAGACGAGAAAACAGAAAAATCCAAAGCCGAAGTCGACGCCAAGGACGAGGACGACGGCGACAAAGCAGCTGAGGGCTCCGACGACGACGAAAAGGAATCCGATAGCGCTGCCGAAGACGACGGCGAAGGCGAGCCCCAACGTTTCAGCAAGGCCGAAATCGAAATGCTGCAAAGCCTGGTGGGGCGGCGCGAAGCCCTGAACAAGCGCGAGCGCGAACTCGACTTGCGGCAAAACCTGCTGATCGTGACCGAGCGCCGCGTGGAGCAGAAGATCGGCCAACTCAAAAGCATCGAAGCCACGATTCAATCGTTGCTCAAGGAATACGACAAGGGCAAGGAGGCGAAAATCAGGCGTCTGGTCAAGATGTATGAAACCATGAAGCCGAAAAAAGCGGCCGCCATCTTCGAGGACATGGAGAAGGAGATCCTGCTCGACGTGACCGAGCGCATGCGCGAAGTCAAGATGGCCCTGGTGCTGGCCGCCATGAAGCCGGCTTCGGCCAGGGCCTTGACCAGGGAGTTGGCGAACCGACGCAGCCTGCCCGAGACCGGCGGCTGAGGTCGAGGCCGGCCGTGCCGCCTTGCACGTTTTGGAGACAAAGCCTGGCGGCTTCGTTCAGCTATCGTTAACCAATATTTTTTACATTTCGAGGACCTTTGGGGGACGTGGTGTTTCATCACGTGTAATTGCTGGGTTCCGAGGAGTGGAGAATGGCGGTAGACAAGAATCTTAACATCCTCATCGTCGATGACTACAAGACGATGCTGAGGATCATACGAAATCTTCTGAAGCAGCTTGGCTTCGACAATGTTGACGAAGCGACCGACGGAAGCATGGCCCTGCAGAAATGCAGGGAACGATCATATGGGTTGATCATTTCGGATTGGAACATGGAGCCCATGACCGGCCTTCAGTTCCTCAAGGAGGTGCGGGCCGACGAAAAGTTGAAGGCCACGCCCTTCATCATGGTGACGGCCGAGAGCAAGACGGAAAACGTCATCGCTGCCAAGCAGGCCGGCGTCAACAACTACATCGTCAAGCCCTTCAACGCGGAAACCCTGAAGAAGAAGATGTCGGCGGTAATTGGCGAGTTCTGAGCCGGGCATGGCTTTGGCCACAGCCATGGACGGGGAAACCTCGCTCAAGCTTCAGCAGATCACCACCAAGATCTATGAAGTGCCGAATTTTCAGGATATTACAGGGCAGAGGACCACCAAGGTCGTCAAGGCGGCGGGGCATGATATCGACGCCCCGTTCGACTGAAAAGCCGGCCGCGGGCTGATAAAGCAAATGGAGCGGCTGGCGCCTGGGGTGAGAAGGACCGGCGAAACAGCATGCAAGATGACGCTCCTTGGGCAGCCGCAGATAACCGTGATTCCGGCATCCTGATCTTCCTTGGGCTGTTCCTGCTGCTGCTGGCTTTCTTCATCATGCTCAACACCATCGCCAGTCGCGATGCGAGCAAGTCGGAATCGGCCATGGACAGCGTCAATTCCGCCTTTACCAAGCCGTACGTATCCTCCGCCTTTCGTGTCGAGCGTATCATCGATCTGGACACCACCCTGGTACCCGACAAATTCCGCGGCGATATCCATGCCGCTTTCAGTGCCCTGACGCCGACCCCGAAAGTGGCGACAGTGGGTACGTCGGGAATCCTCAAGGTGGTAATGGCGACCGATGAGATCTTCGAGCCGGGCTTGACCGACCTCAGGGCCGATCGCGGGGAATTGTTAACCGCCATGGCATTTGCACTCTCGGGCGAGTCACCGGGCCTGCGCCGAGAGGTCGAGATGTTGATCGGCAGCGGCAGCGAACTGCCGCGTCAGGTCACGGCCGAAGGCAATCTGGAAGCGGCGCGCATCGGTGCCCTGGCCCGGGCGCTGCGTCAGTTGGGCGTGCCCGGCATCAGCCTGAGCCCCGGTCTGAAGCCGGGTGATCGCAGCAAGATCGTGTTCTTCTTTTTCTCGCGCCAGGAAAAAGCGGCCCAGATCACATTCGAGCCGACAGCGAAGTAGTCCGTGACGCACGAACACGACATGCCGCCGAAGCAAAGGATCAATCAGGCCTGGTTGATTACCTTCACCGACTTGACGGCGCTATTGCTGGCCTTCTTCGTGCTGCTGTTCTCCATGAGCGAAGTCCAGCAGGGTGCCTGGGAGGCCGTGGTCCAATCGCTTTCGATCAAACTCAACTCGGTCAAGAGGGGGCCGACGAGCAAGCAGGCCAGTCATCTACCGGTAACCGAGATATTCATTCCCAAGGCTGTCGACCTGTCCTACTTCCGCAGCGTGCTGGCCGACAAGGTGCGTGGCGTCGAGGTGCTGGAACGCGCCGTCATACAGCAACTCGACGACCGTATGGTGATCTCTCGTTGCCGGCCGATGCGCTCTTCGAGCGCGGCAGCGCAACCTTGACCGAAGAGGCCATGAACGCGGCCATGGTGCTCAGCAACGCTCTCCTGGTGGTGGGAAATCGGGTCGACGTGATCGGCCACACCGATCCCGACCCGGTGCAGTCGGCGGCCTATCCTTCGAATTGGGAGCTCTCGCTGGCCCGGGCCACAGCCATGGCGCTGGCGCTGAAGGATTCGGGTTATCCCAACCAGATCTCGGCTTTCGGCTATGCTGACTCACGCTTCGAGGATCTCAGTTTCGAGCTTAGTGAGGAGCGCCGGTACCAGCTCGGCCGCCGGGTTGATATCGTGGTGCGGGAAGGGGCAGGGGTGCGCAGTGACAAATAAGCTCCGACTGCTGTTGATCATGGTGTCCTGGCTGCTGGCGATGCTGGCCACGGGCGCCGAGGCGGCGGACAAGGTGCGCACACGGGCCTGGGCTCACCCCGGTTTCGGGCGCCTGGTGTTCGACTGGCCGGCGCCGGTCACTGTCAAGGTTGGAATTAACGACCAGAAGCTGGTCATCACCTTCGCCCGGCCCTTGGAGACCGATCTCTCGCGCGTCGACCGCTACCTCGGCGCCTACGTGCGCAAGGGGACCGGCAGGCTGGCTGGCAACACGGTGACGTTGCCGCTGACCGGCAACTTCACCGCCAGCTCCCGCAGCAGCGGCAATGCCGTGGTGGTGGACATCAAGCCGAAAGGCGGCCAGGCGGCGCCGAAAGCCCCATCGAAAACCCCGCCAAAGACCGCGAGCAAAAACCCGACGGCGGTAGCGGGCGGCGGTCCGCCGGTGCGAGTGCGGGTCGGCGAGCACCCCGGCTTCACCCGCATGGTTTTCGACTGGACGGGCGACGTGCGCTACCGCGTCGATCGCCAGGGAACCCAGGTGAAGGTAGAATTCGACCGCTCCAACGCCATTGCCGTGGCGCCGTTGGCGCGCCGCCTGCCGGCCCGCGTAACGGCCGCCAAGGCCAGCGTCGGCGGCGGCAAGTCGCGGGTTTCATTGGGCATTGCCGCCGAGGCCCGGCTGCGTCACTTCCGCAGCGGCACCAAGGTGGTGCTGGATGTGCTCGACAAACCGGGCGGGCCGAGCGCCAAAGAAGCGCCCAAAGCGAGGCCGGCGCAGCAAGCGGAACCCAAGGCGCCACAACGTCCGCAAGCCGCCGCCAAGCAGCAAAAGGCCGGCGCGGCGCCGAAAATTTCGGTCGAGGCGGAAAAGGGAGGGAAGGGGGCCGCCGCCGAAACGGATGTGCAGGAACAACTTGCGGCGGACGCGGAGGGTGCCAAGCGCAACGGCAAGGCCAAGGATTTGGCGTTGCACTTCGAGCAGGGTGCGGACGGCTTCACCCGCCTGCGATTCGAATCCAAAAAGCCGGTGCCGTTCGCTGTTTTCCAGCGTGCCGGACATCTTTGGGCGGTGCTCGACGAACGCTATCAGGTGGACATACCGGAGGTTCCCGAGGTGGCCAAAGGAAGCGTCTTTTTGGCCGAGCAAGTTGCCAATCCCCGGGCCACCACATTCCGTTTCCGATTGCGCCCAGGACTTGGCCCGGCGGTGTCGCGCCAGGGCGCGGACTGGATCGTCGACCTGTCGCCCGAGGCTGGCGGCCCCTCAAGGCTGATCGAGCTCAGACCCCAGCCGGCGGCCAAGAGCGGTCC
This sequence comes from Alphaproteobacteria bacterium, assembly GCA_030740435.1. Classification (NCBI taxonomy): domain Bacteria; kingdom Pseudomonadati; phylum Pseudomonadota; class Alphaproteobacteria; species Alphaproteobacteria bacterium. The sequence goes on from JASLXG010000114.1 coordinate 7,232, forward strand.
CCGGATCTTTCTCTCGGTGCTCAATGTGGGCAGTGTGGTGCGAATTCAGGACCCTGAGGTTGGTGACGAAATCCAGACCGTACCCGTCATGGCGCCGGGCAGCGGCGTCGAGCGGCGGCGTGATTTCGTCGAATTCCGTCTGCAGCCCGCGGCCCAGGGCGTGGCCGTGCTGGCCTGGGCCGATGGCGTCGAGATCAATACACTGCGCAACGGCATAACCATCAACACCAAAGCCGGCCTGGTCATCAGCGGCGTTCCTTCGGCCCAGGAAAAAGACGCCGAAGGCGAGGAAGATTCCGCGGCCGCGGCGGAGGCAGCCCAGGAGGAGACCACGGAGGCCCAGCTCTTCAAGTATGAAGAGTGGCTGATCGACACCAAGGTGCCGGTGCGCCGCATGAAGCGCGAGCTTCAGTACTAGGTTTCCATGACACCGGCCGGTCAGCGCAATGGCCCGCGCTGGCGCCTCGCCAGGTACCTTTTCGCCAGTGGTTTGGAGGCCGAGGCGCTGGGCGTTCTGGCGATCATCGGCGAGCACGCGCCCCGGGTGGCCGAGGGCAAGGATTTCAGGGCGCTCAGGGGCGCCGCGCGCTACCAATTACGCCAACTCGAGGCGGCCCAGGACGATCTTCTGGATGCCGAGCTCGACGGCGACCGCGAGGCGGCGCTGTGGCGCGGCGCCCTGCTCACCGAAATGCAGGAATTCGAGCGCGCTCACGATCAGTTCTCATTCGCCGGAACGGCGGTAACCCGCTTCCCGCCCAAGATGCAGACCCAGTTCCGGCTGCGTGCCGCCAAGGCGGCGCTGCGAGCCGACGATTTGCAGATGGCCAACGAAGAACTGGTGGCTCTGGCGGCCCAGGAGCTGGATCTCGAGATGGCGGCCGAGGTCGACTTGGTGCGGGGCGAGGGCTTTGAGATCGTCGGCGAGGAGGAGCAGGCGCTCGATACCTTCGACGCCGTGATCACTGCCAAGTTCCGGCCCAGCGGCGCCCGGGCAGCCTTCAATCAGGCCAACATGATGCTCAAACGCGGCGACATTGCCGCCGCCGAGGCCATCGATCGTTTCGAAAGACTGCGCTTCGCCTGGCGCGGCGACGATTTCGAAGTGGGGCTGCTCAAACGTCTGGGCGAGCTCTATCTGCAGGAAGGCGATTACCGCAACGCCTTGACCGCCATGCGCAGTACGGTGACCAATTTCCCCGAACTGCGCGAATCACGCGCCCTTACCCAGCAGATGAACGACATCTTCAGGCTGCTCTACCTCGACGGTGAGGCCGACGAGCTCGAACCGGTATCGGCGCTGGCGTTGTATTACGATTTCCGCGAACTGACACCGGTCGGCAAGATCGGCGACGAGATGATTCGCAAGCTTTCCGACCGTTTGGTGGCCGTCGACCTGCTCGACCGTGCCTCGCAACTGCTCGAGCATCAGGTCAAGTTCCGCCTCAAGGGCCCCGAACGGGCCAAAGTGGGAGCCTCGCTGGCCTTCATCAACCTGACCAACCGCGCAAGCCGCAGAAGGCGCTCGACATCCTGACCATGAGCCGCTGGAAGCTGTTGCCGCGGGACATTGCGACCAAACGCCGGCATCTCAGGGCCCGTGCCCTGGCCGACCTCGACCGCAACAACGAAGCGCTGGAGGCGTTGATTAACGACGACAGTCGCGAAGCCAACCTGATTCGCACCGATGTCTACTGGCATGCCGAGGAATGGCCGCGTGTGGTGAACGCCATCCAGGCCCTGCTGGGCGAGCGTTGGAGAAAGGAAGCGCCGCTGACCGAGGACGAGAATCAATGGCTGCTGCGTATGGCGGTGGCGTTGATGTTGGCCGACGATCTCCAGGGCATCGCCCAGCTGCGTCAGCGCTACCAGCCGAAGATCGCCGACACACCGCAGGCCGAAACCTTCGAAGTCCTGACTTCGAGCGTCGATCCCACCAGTCTCGAATTCCGCAAAGCGGCCAGCGCCGTGGCCCAGATCGGCACGCTCGAGGCCTTCCTCAAGCGCTACCGCGAAACCATGCCCGAAAGCGGCGGCGGCACCTCGGAACCCAAGGTCACAGGCGGCTAGGCTTCCCCTGGCGGGATCGAGCTGGTGCCGAGGATATGGGCCACTGGGTCGGGATCGCCGTCGGAAAAGATCTGCACCTCGCCGACGCACAGCCGCCTGCCTAGTTTGAGCAGGTTGGTCTGGCAGAGCATGTCGATGGGTTTGGGCGCGCGCAGAAAAGTGATGTTGAGGCTGGTGGCCAGGATCAGGTCTTTCCTGCCGATGACGTTCATGATGGCGATATAGAGGGCGAAATCGGCCATGCCCATCATGGCCGGTCCCGACACGGTGCCGCCGGGCCGCACCATGACCTCGCGATAGGGCATGCGCAGGCGCACCCGCGGGCCGTCCAGCTCCTCCAATTGCAATCCCAGCAGCGCCACCAAGGGCACGGCGGTGCGGCAAAGCTCAGTGACTTCGGTTTCGTCAAGTTTGTTCATCTGATGGTGCCCGGGCCTCTATGGTTTTGACCACGTCGAGATAGACGTTGCTGACCTTTTCGATGGCGAAACCGGCGGCTTCGACGTTGGCCACGGTGTCGCGGTTGACCTCGGGGCCCAAGTAGCGGCAGAGCGGGTTCATGACATCGAGCATGAGCCCGAAGGGGAAGGTCCGCGAGCCGGTGTGCTCGAACATGGCGAGTTGGCCGCCGGGCTTGAGTACGTGGCGTAGGGCCCGCAGCCCGGCTACCGGGTCGGACACCGAACAGAAGGTACAAGAGGTATAGACTTGGTCGAAGGAGGCCGCGGCGAAGTCCATCTGGTGGACGTTCATCTGCCGTAGCGTCATGTTTCCTTGGTATGAGGCGGCGCGGGGCGCTGCCTTTTCCAGCATGCCGGCGCTGATGTCGATGGCCGTGATGTCTTGGCCGGGCGGGAAGGCGGCAAAATCGAGCCCGGTGCCAGCGGCGAGAAAGAGCACCTTGCCCTGCATGCCGGAAAAGAGCCTCGTTTTGTGGGGCAGCCAGCGCTTTTCCGGGCCGAAGCCGCCCGTCAGGTCATAAAGCGCGGCGGCCTTGTCCCACCTCTTTTGGGCTCTCTCGTCCATCAGTCCACCTCGCCCTGCAACTGCGACTGCAGCAGATAGGTGAACGCCAGGCAGAGAATTCCGATGCCAGCGCCGCTCTGCAGCGCTTCGGCGCCGCCTGTACCGGACATCACCGCCTGCATGCCGCCCGCCATGCCGGCCATCATGCCGGCCAGCGCCGTGGGCAGGGCGATCTCCATAGCGCCGAAGAAGGGAGAGAAGAGAAAGCCGCCGAGCGCGCCCACTACCATGCCGAGGAACATGCCCAACACCATGGCGACGCCAAACCACCAGTTTTGCGGCAGCACGGCGTAGGTTAGCCAGCCGGCGGCGGCGCCCAGCGAGGTACAGGCCAGCACGTCGCCGAAGACGAAATAGAGCCGTTTTTCCATGCTTTCCGTTTCCCCCTCTAGCTGCGCCAGAACCCCTCGGTGTCGATCTGGTGCAGCGCCGCCATTTCCTCGCTCGTCGGCGCCAATGTCTCAACCATCTCGGGCCGGCATCTGAGTGCCCAGCCGGTGTTCTCGATCACCTCCTCGGGCGTGTGCCCGGGATGGACCGAGGCCAGGTGCAGCTCTTTCTCGGCGCCATAGGGGCGCAGGATGGCACGGTCGGTGATAACGGCGGCCGGGCCGCCGCCGGGCAGGCCGGCCCGGGTTCGGCTCTCGCCGCCCTCGAGGAAACCGCTCGACGAGACGTAATCGACGCGCTCCACCAGGCGGTGCTTCTGGTGGTTCATGATGGCGATCAGGCGTCCCGCCATGGCGGCGATGTCGGTGGCCCCGCCGGTACCCGGCAACTTGATTTTTTGGGGCCGTGAAATCGCCGATGTAGGACGAGTTGATGTTGCCGAAGCGGTCGATCTCGGCGCCGCCGATGAAACCGGCATCGGCGTGGCCGCCGCTCAGCAGTCCCATGATCTGGACCAGCCCCGTGCTCCAGGCGGCGCCCAACTGGTTGGGGCCGTCGGACATGGTGTAGAGCATACCCTGGGCTGGTTGATAGCGTGCGATACCGCATTCGAAGAGGCCGACGGCGTTGGGGGCGTGGGTCAGGCGGGCGACCCCGAAAGCCGTGATGGGCAGCCGCATGCCGACGAAGATCCGCTCATGATCGGCGATCTCGCGGGCCGCCGCGACGATCATCATCTCCTGCGTTGAATAATCCGCCATGGGCTTACTCGGCGGCCCAGTTGGCCGGCGCGGAAAGTGCTTGGCCCTGGATGCGCAGTGCCTCGAGGCGCTGGCCCAGTTTGGCCCGGTAGCTGGCTTGGTCGGCCACTTCGCGCACCCATTCGTCGCACCAACGGGCAAAACCCTCGGCCTCGCGGCTGGCCTCGTGGTAGTCGTTGAAAAAGGCGTTGTCACGCTGCCAGCAGCCGGTCAGCGGCGCCGGGTGGCATCCGGCCGGAACGTGGCAGACGACGGTGACCAAAAAACCGGGGAAGAGCACGCGGCCGGGATCCGAAGCGATGACCTCGGGTTCGACGATCTCGTCCGCCAGCACGATGACCCGGGCGGCGGCGATGGCGGATTCCTGACTGACGCCAGTCGAGCCCCAAATGTGCGAGTTGCCGAAACGGTCGGCCCGCTGGGCCATCAAGATAGCGACGTCGGGCTTCAAGGGCGGCACCAGGGCCACAGGTTCCACGGCTTCGGCAAACGGGTTCTCGGCCAGTCTGATGGCCGGGTTGGAGGCGGTAATATCGGAGCCCAATACGGATTTGATGGGCACGTAAGGCAGCCCGTAGGCGCCGGCAAACAGCGCCATGCCCAGTGCCAGGTTGGAATGGTCGTTGATGCGGATGGGGTGGGGCAGTCCGGCCTCGGCGGCCCGGCGGTAGTTGTGGCCCAGCCCGCCCGAGACACTGCCCACCCAGGCGCCCGTGACCTGACCGACGCAGCCCGCCCCGATCAACAGGTCGGTCGACATGTCGGAAATCGGCGCGATGAGATTGAGCTCGCGCCGGCCCTGGCGGATCAGCTCAAAGCCGGCGGCAAAGGGAATGGCGTGCTCCAACGCCGCCCCTAGCACCACGCTGTCGCCGTCGCCGACGTGGGCCGCGATGGCGTCCCTGAGCTCAACCAATTTGTCGCTGCTGATAGCAAGATCTCCGGTGGAACGGCTGGCGGGCGAAAGTCCGCGGGATAGATAGCAAATCCCCCGTCGCCGCACAAACGCCGTGCCCGCCTTCGTCTTAGCCTGTCAATATTGGAAATTTGACACCTGTACCGATACACGGTACAAAAAAACATGATAAGAGCCTTCAAACATCGTGGGCTGAAAAGGCTTCATGAACGAGGTGACCGGAGCAGGTTGCGGCAAGCCAAGCTTGAAGCGATCGAAGACGGCGCTGCGTTTGACGTTGATCTGCTTGACTATCACCAGGAGGCGTTGGAATAGCCGTGAAAAATCCTCCCCATCCCGGCCGCTCGATAAAAAACGCTTGTCTTGATCCGCTGAACCTCTCGGTTACAGAAGGCGCGGAAAGGCTTGGCGTCGCACGTCATACCCTGTCGCGGGTCGTCAACGGTCGTGCCGGCATTTCGCCGGAAATGGCGATACGGCTTGAAAAGATGGGTTGGAGCAACGCTCGGGCCTGGCTGGCAGCGCAGTCCGCGTACGATCTTGCCCAAGCGCAGAAGTACGCCGGCAAGATCAAGGTTGTGCCGCTGGAAGCCGCTGGAGCATAGCCCGGATTTCCACTCTGGCTGCGGCCCGCCCTAACCCGGGCTGACGATCTCGCCGTTGCGTTGGCAATCAGGCGAAGCCAATTCGACGAATACGTCGGTAATGCTTTCCGGCCTTGCCAGCTCGTCCGGGTCCTCGCCGGGGAAGGCCTGGGCGCGCAGCCGGGTGGCCAGGGTGCCGGGGCTGACCAGGTTGGCGCGCACCGCCGTCTTCTGCACTTCGGCGGCGTAGATCCGCACCAAGGCCTCGAGCGCCGCCTTGCTGGCGGCATAGGCCGCCCAGTACGGATATACGCCCTGCGTCACCCCTGAGGTGACGAAGACCGCGCGGCCGGCGGGCGAGGCCCGGAGCAGGGGGTCGAAGGAACGGATCAGCCGCCAGTTGGCCGTGGTGTTGACGGCCAAGACTTGCTCCCAGGTCTCGGGCTCGAAGTGGCCGACCGGGCTTAAGCCCCCCAGCATGGCGGCATTGCCCAGCAGCACGTCGAGGCGGCCCCAGCGTTCGGCCAGGGCGACGCCCAGGCGCTCGATGCCGGCGCCGTCGGTGAGGTCCAGCGGCACCAGGGTGGCGCTGCCGCCGGCCGCCTGGATGCGGTCGTCGCATTCCTCCAGGCCGCCCACCGTGCGGGCCACCAAGATGACGTGCGCCCCTTCGGCGGCGAAGCGTTCGGCCACGGCGGCGCCGAGGCCCCGCGAGGCGCCGGTAACAAGGGCCACCCGGTCCTGCATTCGCGGTACCACGCGGCGCTTCAGGCCTGTTCGGCCAGCAGTGAAAGCTGGGCCGGGGCGTCGCCGTCGTTGTGATCCACCAGTGTGATGGGGTAGGCGCCGGAGAGGCAGGCGTCGCAGTACTGCGGCTCCTCATGCCGGCCGCTCTCACCCAGGGCCCGATAAAGCCCCTCGATGGAAAGGAAGGCCAGGCTGTCGACGCCGATGAATTCCTGCATGGCCGGGATATCCATGCCGGCGGCCAGCAGATCGTCCTTGTCCGGCGTGTCGACACCGTAGAAGCAGGGATCCGAGATGGGCGGGCTGGCCACCCGCATGTGGACCTCGGCGGCGCCGGCGTTGCGCATCATCTCGACGATCTTGGTCGAGGTCGTGCCGCGCACGATGGAATCGTCGACCAGCACCACACGCTTGCCTTCGATGTAGGCGCGGTTGGCGTTGTGCTTGAGTTTGACCCCCAGGTGGCGGATCTGCTCGCCGGGCTCGATGAAGGTGCGGCCGACGTAGTGGTTGCGCACGATGCCGATCTCGAAGGGGATGCCCGCTGTGTCGGCAAAGCCGATGGCGGCTGGCGTACCGGAATCGGGCACCGGCACGCAAATGTCCGCCGCCACTGGTTTTTCGACCGCCAGCTCGGCGCCGATGCGCTTGCGCACCTCGTAGACGTTGAGGCCCTCGACCAGGCTGTCGGGCCGGGCGAAGTAAATGTATTCGAAGATGCAAAAGCGTGAATCGGCGGCGGCAAAGGGCGACAGGCTTTGCACCCCGCGGCGGTCGATGACGATGATCTCGCCGGGGGCTACGTCACGCACGTGCTGAGCGCCGATGATGTCCAGCGCGCAGCTTTCGGATGCCAAAATATGGGCCCCATCCAGCGTGCCCAGCACCAGCGGCCGCACCCCCAGCGGGTCGCGCATGCCGATCACGGCGTCGTCGGTCAGCGCCACCAGCGCGTAGGCCCCGACGACGGAGCGCAGGGCATCGACGAAGCGGTCGATGACGCCGGAATAGGTGCTGGTGGCGATGAGGTGGATCAGCACTTCGGTATCGGATGTCGATTGGAAAATGCTGCCCTGGTCGACCAGGGCACGCCGCAGCGCCCAGCCGTTGGTAAAGTTGCCGTTGTGGGCCATGGCCAGGCCGCCGAAGGCGAACTCGGCGAACAGCGGCTGGACGTTGCGGAAAAGCGTGCCGCCGGTGGTCGAATAGCGCACGTGGCCGACCGCGGTGTCGCCTTCCAGGCGGGTCATGACCTTTTGCGAGCCGAAGATGTCGCCGACCAGGCCGAGCGCCCGGTGGGTGTTGAAGTGGCTGCCGTCGTAGGTGACGATGCCGGCCGATTCCTGACCCCGGTGCTGCAAGGCGTGCAGCCCCAGCGCCGCCAGGGCAGCCGCGTCGGGGTGGCCGAAGATGGCGAAGATGCCGCACTCGTCGCGCATGCGGTCGGTGTTTTCCAAGAGCTTGCCGGCCATGGCCCTTACTGATTGCTTCTGATGAGCTGTTCGAGCTGCTTGCGGGGCGACCTTTTGTAACCGGTTTCGCCGCCGGAGTCGCGGGCCTTGTCAGGCACACGGGGCAGGAAGCCGCTTTCCTTACCGCTTTCTGTGGCTGCCGGCAGGGGCCTGCCGGCGGCGGCCGGTGTCTGGCATTGCTCGCGGTATTTGCGCGGCACCAGCGTGCACAGCATGTTTTTGCCGGTGCGCGCGATGGGCATGACACGGGCCTGGTGCAGCCAGGGAGGCTGTTCCGCCGGGGGCAGGAACATTTCCACCAGCAGGTAGGCGATGCAGACCACGACGGCGCCGCGCAGCAGGCCGAAGAGAAAGCCCAGCGAACGATCCAGTGCGTTCAGTGTGCTGTCGCGCACGCGCCGCGCCAGAGCATGGGCGAGGAAGGAAAACAACACCAGCGCCACCAGGAAGGTGGCCACCGAGGCTGCGATCTTGGGCACCGGCGCCGACATGGGGATGTACTGTTGGGCCAGCGGCTCGACCAGCGGCAGCAGGTAAAGCGTGGCAAAAGCGGCGCCGACCCAGCCGGCCACCCCCAGCACTTCCTTGACGAAGCCGCGCACAAAAGCGAGCCCGGCCGACAGCAGCAACACCACCGCGACCCCCAGGTCGACGACGTTGATGGGAAGGTCGGCCAGGCTATCCATCGTCGGCCCACGATTGAGCGCCTTCGCCGCCGGCCTCGAAACGCCGCACCAGGTCGGCAAGCTGGGTCAGCTCATCAAGCTCCAGCGTTGCCTGGCGGCGTTGTCGAACGGCCGGGGCCAGGGCCCGCGAGAAGCCCAGTTTTGCCGCCTCCTTCAATCTCAGATCGGCCTGGCTGACGGCACGGATCTCACCCGAAAGGCCGATCTCGCCGAACACCACGGCGCCCTCGGGAACCGGCACTCCGGTGAGCGCCGAGACCAGCGCCGCCGCCACCGCCAAGTCGGCACCCGGCTCGCTGATGCGCAAGCCGCCGGCCACGTTGAGATAGACGTCGCGCCCGCCCAGCGCCAGGCCGCAGCGCGCATCCAGCACCGCCATCACCATGGCCAGCCGACCCGAATCCCAGCCCACCACGGCGCGGCGTGGCGTGGCCAGTGACGAGGTTGCCACCAGCGCCTGGATCTCGACCAGCACCGGCCGCGTGCCTTCGATGCCGGCGAAAACGGCGGTGCCGCTGACCGGGCGTTCGCGTTCACTGAGGAACAGCGCCGAGGGATTGGCGACCTCGGCCAGGCCGCGGTCGGTCATCTCGAAGACGCCGATCTCGTCCGAGGGTCCGAAGCGGTTCTTGACGGCGCGCAGGATGCGGAACTGGTGGCCGCGCTCGCCCTCGAAATAGAGCACCGTGTCGACCATGTGTTCGAGCACCCGGGGGCCGGCGATCTGGCCCTCCTTGGTGACGTGGCCGACCAGCAGCATCGTGGTGCCGTTCTGTTTGGCGAAGCGGATCAGCTCCTGGGCGCTGGCCCGGACCTGGGAGACCGTACCCGGTGCCGATTCCAGATTGTCGAGGAACATGGTTTGGATGGAATCGATCACCACCACCCGCGGCGGTGGCTGGCCCAGGCTGGACAGGATGTCGCGCACGCTGGTGGCGGCGGCCAGGCGCACCGGGGCCTGGCCGAGCCCCAGGCGGCGCGCCCGCAGGCGTACCTGATCCACGGCCTCCTCGCCCGAGATGTAGGCGCAGTCGACGCCGGCCGCGGCCAGTCCCGCCACGGCCTGCAGCAACAGCGTCGACTTGCCGATACCGGGGTCGCCGCCGACCAGCAGGGCCGAGGCCGGCACCAGGCCTTCGCCGGTCACCCGGTCGAGTTCGCTGATGCCGGTGGTCAAGCGCACCAGCGCCTCGGACTTGCCGTCCAGCGGTACGAATTCGAAAACCCGGCCGCGGCCCGCCGACAAGCCCTTGGGCGGTTGTGGCGGCGCGTTTTCCTCGACGATGGTGTTCCAGGCCTGGCAGGCTTCGCACCGTCCCGACCACTTGGGCGTAACCGTGCCGCAGTCTTGGCAGACGTAGCGTTCGGCCAGCCGGGCCACTAGGGACGGGCTCCCTGAGGACGGGCATTCACGGCTTGAGGACTTCCATGGCGATGGGGCCTTCGGCGCGGCCGTTGATGAACTGGTCGACATGGGCGTTGGCGCTTTCATCGATCTCGGCCACCGGCCCGGCCCAGATGATGCGGCCCTGGTAAAGCATGGCGACGCGGTCGGCGATCTTGCGGGCACTGGCCATGTCGTGAGTGGTCGAGAGCGCCGTGGCGCCCAACTCGCGCACGCATTCGACGATGAGGTCGTTGATGACGTCGCCCATGATCGGGTCGAGCCCGGTGGTCGGTTCGTCGAAAAAGATGATTTCGGGCTCGGTGGCGATGGCGCGGGCCAGACCGACGCGTTTTTTCATGCCGCCGGAAAGCTCGGCCGGGTCGAGCTCGCCGACCTCCGGCCCCAGGCCGACCTGGGCCAGTTTTTCCAGCGCCACGCCTTTGGCTTGGTCGCGGGCCATGCCCTCGCCCTGGATCAACCCGAAGGCGACGTTTTCCCAGACGCTTAGGCTGTCGAAAAGCGCCGCGCCCTGGAACAGCATACCGAACTTTTTCAGCACCCGGTCGCGGTCCGTGCCGCCTATGCCGACGACCGGCTCGCCGTCGACCGCGATGTCGCCCTGGTCGGGCCGCAACAGCCCCAGCACGCACTTCAGCATGACCGATTTGCCGGTGCCCGAGCCGCCGATCACCACCACCGATTCGCCGCGCCCGATGTCGAGGTCGAGGCCGGCCAGCACGGGCTTGGGGCCGAACGCCTTGTGCACGTTCTCGAGCTTGATCTTGGGCGCCGCTGGGTTGCTGTCCGGGCTCATTTGGCGAAGAAGATCTCGGTTATCAGGTAATCCGACGCCAGGATCAGAATCGAGGCCGAGACCACGGCGTTGGTGGTGGCGGCGCCGACGCCCTGGGCGCCGCCGCGGCTGTGGTAACCGTGATAGCAGCCCATCAGGGCGATCAAAAAGCCGAATACCGAGGCCTTGACCAGACCCGAGATGACGTCCAGGGCCTCGAGGAACTCAACCGTGTTGTTGAGGTAGGTGGCCGGATTGAAGCCCAGCTTGTGGATGCCCACCAGATAGCCGCCGAAGACACCGATGACGTCGGCCACCAGTACCAGGAGCGGCAGCATGGTGGCGCCGGCGATCAGGCGCGGCGCCATCAGGTATTTGAAGGGGTTGGTGCTGAGCGTGCTCAGCGCGTCGATCTGCTCCGTCACCTGCATGGTGCTGAGCTCGGCGGCCATGGCGGCGCCGACCCGGCCGGCCACCATCAGGCCGGCCAGTACCGGGCCGAGTTCGCGGGTGATGCCGATGACGACAATCGTGGCGACGGCGCCTTCGGCGTTGAAGCGCGACGAGCCGGAATAGATCTGCAGCGCCAGCACCATGCCGGTAAACAGCGCCGTCAGCCCCACCACGGGCAGCGAATAATATCCGATCGAGAGCATCTGGCGACCGATCAGACGCAGGAACCAGGGTGGTTGCAGACAGTGCAGCACCGAGGTGACGGTGAAGATGGCGATACGCCCCAGTGTCTCCAGCGCGGCGATGAAGAAGCGGCCGATGGTGGCGAGAAAGCGGGTCACCAGGGTCATCGCGGCGTTTCCACATCGGCTGCGGCGCCGAGATAGCGGCGCCGGTAGCGCCGGCCCAGGCCGGTTAGCAGTTCGTAGGAAATGGTGCCGGCGGCTGCAGCCAACTCGTCGATGTCGACCTCGCCGCCGAGCAGTTCGACGAGGCTGCCCGGCTGAGCCGTCTGGGGCGGCAGCGCGCTTACGTCGAGGGTGATGAGATCCATGGAAACGCGTCCGACAAGCGCAACCCGAACACCCGCGATGGAGGCAAAGCCCCGTTGGCTGAGCGATCGCGGATAACCGTCGGCGTAACCCACGGGAACCGTTGCGATGCGGCTTGGCCCGGTCGCTCGGTGGGCCGCACCATAGCCAACGGTCTGGGGGCTGTCAATCTCGCGCACCTGGGCGATTTTTGCTTGCAAACTAACCACTTGGCGCACTGGATTAGGTCCCGAGGCAAGCGGGTTTCCGCCGTACAAACCGATCCCCGGGCGGGCCAGATCGAAGTGGTATTGGGGCCCCAGCAGGATACCGGCGGAGTTGGCCAGGCTGGCCCTTGCCGGTGGCAATTGGGCGCGAAGGTTTTGGAAAAGCCCCAGTTGAGCGGCGTTTTCGGGCCGTTCCGGCTCGTCGGCACAGGCCAGGTGGCTCATCACGTAGCGGAGCTCGATGCCGGCCAGCCGCTCGGGCTCGGCTGCCAGCGTGGCGACCTCCGCGGGCGGCAAACCTAGCCGCGACATGCCGCTGTCGAGGTGCACCACCGCCGCTCCCCGCCAGCGCTCGATCTGGCCCAGGTCGTTGAGCACCGGCAGCAAACAATGTTCGGCGAATTCAGCCTCGCTGCCGGCCACGGGTCCGTTGAGCACAAAGATCTCGGCGCCGCCACCCAGCACATCGCGGGCGGCAATGCCCTCGTCGAGGGTGGCGACGAAGAACTGGCGGCAGCCGGCCGCCGCCAGCGCCGGAGCCACGTTTTCGAGGCCGCAGCCGTAAGCGTCGGCCTTGACCGCGGCGCCGCAGCTGCCGGCGTCGAGCTGATCGACGAAAAAGCGGTAGTTGGCTGCCAGCGCCGCGAGATCGATGGTCAGGATGGTGGCGTGGCGGGCATCCATGTTCGGCCCGCTTACATGGGCTCGGGCAAGTGGTCGTAGGTATCCAGGTTGTCGAATTTGGTGAGCGAGGCGTTGAAATGGACCTTGACGGTGTCGGTGGGGCCGTGGCGTTGCTTGCCGACGATGATCTCGGCCTCGCCCCCCACCACCTGCAGTTTTTCCAGCCATTCGTGGAAGCGCATGTTGAATTCGGCCTCGGTCTCGTCCTTGCGCTGCTTGGGCTTGGGGTTCGAGCGCATCCAGTAGTATTCCTCGCGGTAGACGAACATGACGACGTCGGCGTCCTGTTCGATGGTGCCCGATTCGCGCAGATCCGCAAGCTGCGGCCGTTTGTCATCGCGTTGTTCGACGGCGCGGCTGAGCTGGCTCAGCGCCAGCACCGGTACGTCGAGTTCCTTGGCCAGGGCCTTGAGGCCGCGGGTGATCTCGGAAATCTCCTGCACCCGGTTGTCCTGGTAGCGGCCGCTGGAGCTGCCCAGAAGCTGGAGATAATCGACCACCACCAGGCCCAGATTGTGCTGGCGCTTGAGGCGCCGCGCCCGCGTGCGCAAGGCCGCGATGGAGAGGCCGGGGGTGTCGTCGATGAAGAAGCGCAGCTCTTCCAGCCGGTTGCTGGCGGCCACGATCTTGTGGAACTGCTCGCTCGAAACCTGGCCGCGGCGGATCTGGTTGGAGGGGATCTCGGTGGTCTCGGCCAGCAGTCGCAGCGCCAGTTGCTCGGCCGACATTTCCAGCGAAAAGAAACCCACCACGGCACCGTCGACCGTTCGGCTCTGGCCCAGCTCGTCGCTCTCGACTTTGTAGGCGTTGGCGGCGTGGAAGGCGATGTTGGTGGCCAGCGCCGTCTTGCCCATCGAGGGCCGGCCGGCCAGGACCACCAGGTCCGAACGGTGCAGCCCACCGAGCAGCTCGTCGAGGTCGCTGAGGCCGCAGGGCACGCCGGTCAGCCGGCTGTCGCGCTTGAAGGCGGCCTCGGCCGATTCGATGGCCACGAGCAGCGATTTGTCGAAGGACTGGAAGCCGCCCTCGGTCTGGCCGCTTTCTGCCAGGTGGAAGAGCTGCTGCTCGTTTTCCTCGATCTGCTCCAGGGCGGACTGGTCGACGCTGGGATCATAGGCCCGGTTGACCATGTCCTCGCCGAGTTCGATGAGCTGGCGGCGCAGGAAGTGGTCATAGATGGTGTGGCCGTAGTCGCGGGCGTTGATGATAGTAACGGCGTGGGCCGCCAGGCGGCCCAGGTACTGCGCGCCGCCAACCTCGCTGAGCGCCTCGTCGCGTTCGAAAAAGGCCTTCAGGGTGATCGGGCTGGCGATCTGGCCGCGTTCGACGAGCTTGATGCAGGCCTCGAAAATGCGCCCATGCACGGGCTCGAAGAAATGCTCGGTCAGGAGAAAATCGGCCACCCGGTGAGCCGCCTCGTTGTTCACCAGGATGGCGCCCAACAGCGCCTGTTCGGCTTCGACGGTGTGCGGCAGCTCGCGATAACCGGGGTCTTCATTGCCGTCTTCAACGGCGTTGAGGTGGCTGGTGTCGCGGGCTGGATCCATGGGTCGGATTCATAACACCGGGCCGGACGTTTGGCACCAGCAGCCGTCACATGAGAACAAAAAAGCCGGGGACGGTACTTTTCCACAGCCCCCTAATGACGGGAATGAAATGCTGGCGCGCTGTCATGAACCCAATTTCAGGAATGACGGCCTGTGACTAAGCCCACGAAAACTCAAGCTGCGGCAGAGCGCCGCTGGGGTGCCTGGCGCTCACCCTCGTCGAGATAGGCGCGGGTGATCGGTACGGCGTCCTGGCGCTTGGCGAATTGGATCTGAAAGACCAGGTGGCCGCCGTAGCGGAACATGGCCTCGGAGGCCGCCAGGTAGAATTCCCACATGCGCAGGAAACGCTTGTCGTAGAGCTCCATAACCTCGTCGCGGTTCTGGGCCAGGCGTTGGCGCCAGGCCCGCAGGGTCTCGGCGTAGTGCAGCCGCAGCACCTCGATGTCGGTGATCACCAGGCCGCTCCGCTCGATGACCGGGACGACTTCCGAAAGCGCCGGCGAATAGCCGCCCGGGAAAATGTACTTGCGCGTCCAGGGCGAGGTCGAAGCGGGGCCGCCGGCGCGGCCGATGGTATGCAGCAGGGCGACGCCGTCGTCGCTCAAGAGGTCACGGCACTTGGCGAAGAAGGCGGGATAGTGGCGCGTGCCGACGTGCTCGAACATGCCAACCGAGACGATACGGTCGAAGCTGCCCTCCAGCGACCGATAGTCCTGCAGTTGGAAATCCACGCGGTCGCCGAGATCAGCCGCTGCGGCGCGCTGGCGAGATACCCGGTGCTGCTCCTCCGATAGCGTCACGCCGACCACCCGGGCGCCGCTCTCTCGCGCCAGATGGAGGCCGAGCCCGCCCCAGCCCGAGCCGATGTCCAGCACACGCTGTCCTGGTGTCAGCAGCAGCTTGGCGGCAAGGCGTCTTTTTTTGGCCTCCTGGGCCTCTTCGAGGCTGAAGTCCGGCTGGCCGAAGTAGGCGCAGGAATACTGCCGGTCGGCATCCAGGAAAAGTTCGTAAAGGCGGCCCGAGAGATCGTAATGATGGGCCACGTTGCGCCGCGAGCGGCTGGCGGGATTGAAATGTCCGAGCCGCCGGACCAGCAACTCAAGGGCCCCGCGACAGCGATGCAGCCAATGGCCTTCGATGGTCGCCAGGTTGGCGGCGCAAAGCTCGAGCAGGCCATAGACGT
Source organism: Alphaproteobacteria bacterium (assembly GCA_030740435.1). Classification (NCBI taxonomy): domain Bacteria; kingdom Pseudomonadati; phylum Pseudomonadota; class Alphaproteobacteria; species Alphaproteobacteria bacterium. The sequence goes on from JASLXG010000114.1 coordinate 22,691, forward strand.
CGCCTTCCTCGATGCTCAGGCGGCCGTCCATGTAGGCCTCGCCCAGGCCGGGGTCGTAAGCGAAGAAAAGCCGATGCCCCAACGCCCGATCATGGAAGCGCAGCACGATGCGCGGTTCCGGGTCGTTGCCGAAGACATGCCGCCGTCCGCGGGCGTCGATGATTTCGAGGCGCCCAGTCCGAAACCTATTCCTCAGCAACCTGCTCAGCACCACCGCAACGCCTCTCTCTCTGTTACCAGACAGAAACGCGAACCCAGCGATAGGATATTAGCAAATTCCGACGCTTGTGAAAATGCGTTACAGGAAAAAAAAGGGCGGAGCTATCCTTTATCGAAAAGGTAGCTCCGCCCTTGTTGTAAAGGTGGCAAAGTGCGGACTAGGTAGCGTTCTCTTCGCTGTCGCCTTCGGTTTCCGCGCTGGCCTCGGAATCGCTTGCGGCTTCGGGTTCCGCCTCGGGCGTGGCCTCCGCCTCGGCCTTGGTCTCGGTCTCGGTCTCGGTCTCGGTCTCGGCTTCCTCTTCGTCCTCGGCCTGGGGTGCCAGGGCGGCGTCCTCGAAGAATTGTTCG
>JASLXG010000115.1 GCA_030740435.1 Alphaproteobacteria bacterium
AGGGTCCGTAGGGGACTTCCACCCCCAAGTCGTCGCCGGGCCACCACAGCCCGGCAAATGGTGCTTTCGCACCGTGCGCCATGCCTGGCACACCGCCCCCGCGGAGGCTGCGGACCGCAGGTCCGCCGCCGTGAGCGACAAGAATCTAGATCGGATCTCATTTCATGAGATCCGATTTAGTAAGAATATTCCTCGAACAGCGGATCGACCGAGCCCTGCCAGCGGGTCTCGTAGGCTTCCAGCAGATCCTCGGCCGGCGTGCGGCCGGCGTCGATGATGCTGCGCAGCGCATCGAGAAAGTGGTTCTCGTTGTCGCCGAAGCTGTCCAGCCGGGCGCGCCGTTTGAGGCCATGGCCGGCGATCTCTACCACCTCGGCGGCCCAGTCGAGTACGGGCCGGCCGAGGTGCTGGGTCCCCAAGGCGCGCCGCGGCACCTCGCGGGCCAGGGCGGCGCGTTCCTCGGCGCTCCAGTCGCGGCAGAGCTGCCAGGCGGCATCGAGCGCCGCCTCATCGTAAAAGAGGCCGGTCCACAGGGCCGGCAGCGCGCAGAGCCGGCGCCAGGGTCCGCCGTCGGCGCCGCGCATCTCGAGGAAGGTCTTGAGCCGGGCCTCGGGAAACAGCGTCGTCAGGTGGTCCTCCCAGTCCTGCAAGGTCGGCCGCTCGCCGGGCAACGCGGGCAGCCGGCCCGCCATGAAATCGCGGAACGATTGGCCCGAGGCATCGACATAATCCTCGCCGCGGTGAACGAAATACATGGGCACGTCGAGGGCATAGTCGACATAGCGCTCGAAGCCCATGCCGTCCTCGAAGACGAAGGGCAAGAGCCCGGTGCGGTCGGGGTCGGTGTCGCTCCAGATATAGTTGCGGTAGCTGAGAAAACCGTTGGGCCGGCCCTCGCTGAAGGGCGAGTTGGCGAACAGCGCCGTGGCGATGGGCTGCAGCGCCAAGGCCACGCGAAACTTCTTCACCATGTCGGCCTCGGAGCGGAAATCGAGGTTGACCTGCACCGTCGACGAGCGGAACATCATGTCGAGGCCCAAGCGCCCCCGCGTCGGCATGTAGCGGCGCATGATGCCGTAGCGGCCCTTGGGCATGACCGGCGTTTCCTCGAGCCGCCACTTGGGCTGGAAGCCGAGCCCGAGAAAGCCGATGCCCAGGCCCTCGGCCACCTCGCGCACCTGGTCGAGATGGTTGTGCACCTCGTTGCAGGTCTGGTGCAGCGTCTCCAGGGGCGCCCCCGAAAGCTCGAGCTGGCCGCCCGGCTCCAGCGTCACCGCCTGCTGGTCGAGGGCCAGCGCGATGACGTTCTCGCCTTCGTACTTGGGCTTCCAGCCGAAGCGCTGCAGGCCCTCCAGTACTTTTTGCACGCCGGCCGCACCTTCATAGGGGATGGGCCGCAAGTCGGCATGGAAAAAGCCGAACTTCTCGTGCTCGGTGCCGATGCGCCAGTCGGCCGGGGGCTTCGAGCCCCGCTCGAGGTATTCGATCAGGTCGGTCCGGCTCTCGACCGTCGCGCTTTTGGCCCCAGTTTCGGCCATCGTTACCTCGTGGATATGGTGGGGGCCGCCCGTCGCGACGCGGTCGAAATTTCTGCTTGCTCAGGTAGCAGTTCCCAATACCCCCCGCAAGTCCCGTCAGCGGTCACTTTTTGGCGAGGTTCAGGGCCTGCCAGAGGCCCAGAACCACCACGCCGGCCGTGTCGGCCCGCAGCAGCCTGGGCCCGAGATCGACGGCGACGGCCGCCGCCAGGGCCTCGAGCCGGGCCGCCTCGTCCGGCGCAAAGCCGCCTTCGGGCCCGATCAGCAGGTCGGCCGGGGATGAGGCGGCGGCAAATACCGCCGCCGCCGGCCGGCCGCCGCCGCGTTCGTCGCACCAATATAGCGGCCGCGCCACGGGCCAGGCCGCCAGCACCTCGTCGAGCGCCATCGGCTCGGCCAAGGCCGGCACCTCGAGCCGGCCGCATTGCTCGGCCGCCTCGCGGGCGTGGGCCGCCAGGCGCGGAAGATTGAGGCGCCGCACCGCCGCGTACCGCGTCAGCACCGGTTGCAACCGCGTCACCCCGAGCTCGGTCGCCTTCTCGACCATGATCTCGAGGCGGGCCCGTTTGAGCGGCGCGAACAGCAACCCGAGATCGCCGGCCGGGGGCTGGGCCAAAAGGCGTTCCCGCAGGGCCAGCCGGCAGGCCCGGCGCCCGCTTTCGAGCACTTCGGCCCGCCATTCGCCATCGCGCCCGTTGAACAGCGCCACCTCGTCGCCAGGGCCGAGCCGCATCACCCTCAGCAAATAGTGGCACTGGTCGTGATCGAGCTCGAGGTTCGTTTCCGAATCCAGCACGGCTTCAACGAAGAGTCGGATTTTGGGACGCTGCAGCGGCATGGCCCCAGCATGGCACAGCTTGAGCACGGGCAAAAATGGCGTTAGTGCTTGGCCATGTCCGAAGAGCGCGACCAGGGTACCGACCAAACCATCGCCGACGCTCCGGCCGACAACTGGGTCGACCGCCGGGCGCCGCCGGGCTGGCGGCCTTATTTCAAGCTCTCGCGCTTCGACCGCCCGATCGGCGCCTGGCTCTTGCTCTGGCCCGGGCTTTGGTCCCTGGCCCTGGCCGCCGGCCAGCCGGCGGCGCCAAGCTGGCGGCCCTTGGTGGCCGCCGGCTGGCCCGATCCGATCCTCTTGATGCTCTTCTTCCTCGGCGCTTTCGTCATGCGCGGCGCCGGCTGCACCTACAACGACATCGTCGACCGCAACTTCGACGGCCTGGTCGAGCGCACGGCATTGCGCCCCATCCCCAGCGGCCAGGTCAGCGTCGCCCGGGCCGCGGCCTACATGATCGCCCAGGCCCTGCTGGGTTTCGTCATCCTGCTCAGCTTCAACCCCTTCGCCATCTGGCTGGGCATAGCCTCGCTGGGCCTGGTGGCGATCTATCCCTTCATGAAGCGCATCACCTATTGGCCCCAGTTGGTGCTCGGGCTGACTTTCAATTGGGGGGCGCTGCTGGGCTGGGCCGCGGTAACCGGCACGCTCTCCTGGGCGCCGCTGGCGCTTTACCTCGGCGGCATCTTCTGGACGCTGGGCTACGACACCATCTACGCCCACCAGGACAAGGAAGACGACCTGCTGATCGGCGTCAAATCCACCGCCATCAAGTTCGGCGAGGCACGCACCAAACCCTGGCTCTACGCCTTCTACGCCGGCACCATGATTTCTTTGGCGGTCAGCGGCATGCTGGCGGAACTGGGCCCGCTTTATTTCATGGGCCTCGCCATGGCCACCTTCATGCTGACCTGGCAGGTCCGCACGCTACGCCCCGACCTGCCGGGCAACTGCCTCATCCGCTTCCGCGCCAACCACCCCTTCGGCCTGGTGATCTTTTTCGCCATCGCGCTGGGCCACGCGGTTTAGCCGGCATCACGGACTTATGATCGGCCGAGCGGCGTTATGGCGTTATAGAATCTCACGCAAGCGCGCGATGATTTCGCCGTGCAGCCGTGGCGGCGCGGCGATGATGCCGTCGTGGCGGGGGTCCTGAAGATTGTAGACCAGCGCCGAGCCGTCAGGCGCCGAGACCAGGCCGCCGGCCTCGCGCACCACCAGGTCGGCGGCGGCCAGGTCCCAGTCGGACTTTTCCGCCGTCGACACCGTGCCATCGTAATTCCCGGCCGCCACCAGCGACATGCGGTAGGCGATGGAGTTGATGAAGACGTAGTCCTGTTCGTAGACCGGCGGCCGGTTCTTGAGCTTTTTCATGGGCCCCGAACCGGCCAGCAGGCGCGCCGCTTCCAGGTCGGGGCCGTCGGTCATTTGCAGCGCCCGCCCGTTGAGGCGCGCGCCGCCGTCTTGGCTCGCCTCGAACATCTCGTCGGAGGCCGGGTTAAAGACGGCCCCGGCGATGGTGCGGCCTTGCTCCACCAGGGCGACGCAGACGGCGAACTCGGGCTCGCCCTTGAGAAAGGCTCGCGTGCCGTCGATGGGATCGACGATCCACAGCCGTCGGGCTTCGAGGCGTGCCGGGTCGTCCTCGCTTTCCTCGGAAAGCCAGCCGTAATCGGGCCGCGCCGCGCGCAGCTCTTGCTCCAGCAGGCGGTCGACGGCGATGTCGGCCTCGCTGACCGGGCTGCCGCCGTCTTTGTCCCAGGACCGCACACCGTTCTGGAAGTATTCCAGCGCCAGGGCGCCGGCCCGCCGCGTCGCCGCCAGCATCAGTTCATGGTCCGCTGTCAGATCCAAAAACGTGGCTGTGCCACCCGAGTTGCTCATGCGCCGGCTACCGTCATGCCGTCGATGCGCACGGTCGGGGAATTGACGCCATAGCGGAACTCGAGGTCGTCGGCGGCTTCCAGGGCCGCGAACATGTCGGCCAGGTTGCCGGCCACGGTAACCTCGCTGACGGGATAGGCGATCTCGCCGTTTTCGATCCAGAAGCCGGCGGCGCCGCGGCTGTAGTCGCCGGTGACGTAGTTGATGCCGAAGCCGATGAGTTCGTTGACGTAAAAACCTTGCTCGATGCTGGCCATCAGCTCGGCCGGGCTCTTGGCCCCGGCTTCGAGGTAAAGATTGGTGGGCGAAGGCGAGGGCGGCGTGCTGGTGCCGCGGCTGGCGTGGCCGCTGCTGGTGAGGCCGAGCTGGTGGGCCGAGGCGCGGTCCAAAAGCCAGGTCTTAAGGAGGCCCTTTTCGATGATGGTGGTGCGCCGGTTGGCTACGCCCTCGCCGTCGAAGGGCTTGGATGCCAGGCCGCGCCGCCGGTGGGGGTCGTCGACCACCCGCACGGCCGGCCGGAACAGTCGCTCGCCCATACGGTCCTTGAGAAAACTGCTGCCGCGGGCGACCGACGGGCCGGAAATCGCGCTGGCCAGGTGGCGCACCAGGCCGTTGGCGACGCGGGGGTCGTAGATCACCGGCACCTGGGTGGTCTCGACCTGGCGCGGATCGAGCCTGGCCACGGCGCGCCGCCCGGCCGATGCGCCGATGGCTGCGGGGTCGTCGAGATCGTCGCCGAAGCGGGCGCTGGCGAAGTCGTAGTCGCGCTCCATGCCCGTGCCCTGGCCGGCCAGCACCGAGACGCTGACGCTTTGGCGCGAGGCCAGGTAATGGCCGCGAAAGCCATGGCTGGTGGCCAGGGCCACGGCCGACATGCCCCAGCTCGCCTCGGCGCCTTCGGAATTGCTCACGCCTTCGATGGCCCGGGCCGCGTCCTCGGCCTCGGCGGCCCGGGCGTAAAGGGTCTCGGCCTCTTGCTCGCTGGCGTCGAAAAGGTCGAGGTCGGCAATGTCGCGGGCCAACAAATTCGTCTCCGCGAGACCGGCATGCGGATCTTCGGGCGCCGCCCGGGCCATGGCCACGGCGCGCGCCACCATTTCGTCAAGCGTCGCCGATGCCGTGTCGGACGACGACACCACGCCCTGGCCCTGGCCGACGAAGACGCGCAAGCCCAAGTCGCTGGATTCGGATCGCTCGATGTCCTCGCGTTTGCCCAGGCGCTGGCTGACGGCCAGCGAGGTGGTCTCGAAGGTGACCGCGTCGGCGGCCTCGGCACCGGCCCGAGCGGCGCGGCCGAGCACGTCGTCGAGCAGCCCCAAAAGTCGCTCGCCGGCCTGGGCCGGGTGGCTGGCAAAGGTTTGGCTCATGGCATTATCCCGTCGTCGCTGGCGCCCCTTATATAGGGTTTCCAGGTGCCGCCGTCGCGCTTATTTCCAGATCGGCCGGCCTGAGCCCGGCAGGCCGAGACGCGGCCATTTTTCCGTCACCAGTTCGACGATTTCGGCCGACATGCCCAGCGGCCGGCCCCATTCGCGCTCCGTCTCGGGGGGGATCTTGGCGGTGGCGTCGATGCCCAGCTTGCTGCCCAGGCCCGAGACCGGCGAGGCGAAGTCGAGGTAATCGATGGGCGTGCCTTCGATAATAGTTGTGTCGCGGGCCGGATCGACGTTGGTGGCCAGCGCCCAGACCACGTCGTGCCAGTTGCGCGCATCGAGGTCCGAGTCAATTACGATGACGAACTTGGTGTACATGAATTGGCGCAGGACCGACCACACCCCCATCATCAAACGCCGGGCATGGCCGGGATAGGCCTTCTTCAGCGAGACCACGGCCAGGCGGTAGGAACAGGCCTCGGGCGGCAGCCAGAAGTCGGCGATCTCGGGAAACTGCTGCTGCAGGAGCGGCACGAAGACGTCGTTCAGTGCCTCGGCCAGCAGGCTGGGCTCGTCCGGCGGCCGGCCGGTGAAGGTGGAAAGGTAGATGGGGTCGCGGCGCTGGGTGATGGCCGAGACCGTGAACACGGGAAAGGGCTCGGCCGCGTTGTAGTACCCGGTATGGTCGCCGTAGGGCCCTTCGAGGCCGCGCTCCTCCAGCGAAACATGGCCCTCGATGACGATCTCGGCGTTGGCCGGGACCTCCAGCGCCACCGTCTTGCAGGGCACCAGTTCAACCTTTTGGCCGCGCAAGAGCCCGGCGAACTGGTATTCCGAAAGCGTGTCGGGGACCGGCGTCACGGCGGCGATGATGGTGGCGGGATCGGCGCCGATGACCACGGCCGCCGGGAAGGGTTCTGAACGCGCGGCGCGCCAGCGCTCGAAGTGCTGCGCCCCGCCGCGGTGCTTGAGCCAGCGCATGAAGGTGCTGCGCGGCCCCCGCACCTGCATGCGGTAGATGCCGAGGTTGTATTCCGAATCGTCTTCCGGCCCTTTCGTCACCACCAGCGGCCAGGTTATCAGCGGCGCCGGCTCGCCCGGCCAGCAGGTCTGGATGGGCAGCCGCCCCAGGTCCGCCTCCTCGCCCTCCAGCACCACCTCGTGGACGGGTCCCGAGGAGAGGCGCTTGGGCTTCATGCTCAGCGCCTGCTTCACCAGCGGCAGCATTTCGGCCGCCTCGCGCAGCCCCTGCGGCGGCGTCGGTTGGCGCAAAAAGGCCAGCGTCTCGCCCAACTCCCGAAGACCGCCGGGCTCGCGCCCCATGCCCCAGGCGACGCGCTCGATGCTGCCGAAAAGATTGACCAGCACGGGCATTTCCGCCGGCTTCCCGTCCGCCCCTAGGGGCTTCTCGAAAAGCACCGCCGGCCCGCGCTCGGCCAGCAGCCGGGTCTGGATCTCGGTCATCTCGAGATTGGTCGAGACCGGCTCGGCCACGCGCACAAGCCGGCCCTCGTTCTCGAGCCGGGTGATGAAGTCGCGCAGCGATCGGTAGTTCATGAGCACTTTCCGGCCCGGCGTTGAGCCCGGGCCGGCCCGAGTATATACGGGGATACACTGGGCGACACAGGGTGCGAGCGATGAAAGACCAGGCGGCGATCGAGCGAGCTAAGAACTATCCCTTCGCGGCGCCCGAGGGCGATTTCCTCTTTCGCGACGGCGAAGTCCTGCCCTATGCCGAGACCGCCGGTCCCTGCGTCCCTGTCATCGCGTTTGGCTCCAACGCCGCGCCGGAGCACCTGGCGCGAAAATTCGCCGACATGCCCGGCACCGCCATCGCGGTGCAGGAGATCGAGCTTCTGGACCTCGACATCGTCTTCTCCGCCCACCTCACGCGCTACGCCTCGATCCCGGCGACGCTGGCGCCCTCGCCCGGCACGGTGGTGCGCTGTCACCTCACCCTGGTGCCCGAGGAGCGCATCGAGCGGATGCACGAGAGCGAGATGGGCCGGACGCTGGGCGCCACGACCAACTATTCCTTCAGCCGCCTCGACGAGATCCGGGCGCGCCGCCCCGACGGCGGCAGGGTGACGGACCTGCACGCCTACCTCTGCAACCACGGGGTCTGCGGGTTCGAGGCAGACCCGACCGCCCTCAGCGCCCGCGCCGGGCCGAGGGGCGCAGTTTTGTTGCCCAGAGCGAATCCGAGGTCCTGGAAGCGGCCCGCCAGCGCCTCGCCCCCGAACTCGGCCTCGACGAGTTCATCCAGACAGCGCTCGACGACCGCCGCCAACGTGCCGCCTGGACCCAGACGCTCCGCGCCACCGCCCACCCTGTCGAGGTGCCCGGGTTCGTGCCGCTGGTGCCGTAAGAATTCGTGAAAGCGTCCGGAAAAAGCGTCCGCGTCCCTTTAATTAAGGAATGTTAACGAGAAGGGTGCCGATTTCTTAACGAGCTTTCGATTTGCCTATAGAAGCTAATTCAGCGCTGAACTCTAAATTAAAGTTGTTTCATACCAGGTATCTAGAGATGACGAGACGATTCTACTTCATGCCGCCAATCGACCTTGCGGTCGGCGAGAAGGACGCTCGCCACTAGGCAGACCGGAACCAGGGCTTCCGGTCGCAGGCCAGCGTGCGGAGCCGCCGCCGCCTCAAGTGGCCACTCGCTCCGCTCGCTGGGCCACTTGACCCGGTCGTCTTCGAGCGCATTTCGGGGAGACTTTGCGGTTGCGCGACCCGGGGTTGTGGGGGAGAGTCGAACGAGCGAACTGTGTTGACAATCGAAGTTGAAGTTTCTCGCCCATGGCCGATTCGAAAGCAAAACCGCCGGGCAAGTTCAGGCGCTTCTTTAGCCGGTCCTTTTTGAGCAAGTGGCTCTCCAGGGAGGTCGAAAAATTTCCTGGGGGATCGCTGGCCAGCACTTTGACGGAGGATATCGAGGGATCTCCCCTCGATGCCCGTCCCGGCGAGGCAATCGTCCAAGCCACGGGTGACGGCAGCCGCGCCGATCCGGCACAGCCCTACCTGCGCCTGACGCGCCACCTGGCACGGCGCGACGTGCGGCGGGACAGCGACGGCCAGGAAGTCGAGACCGATCTGGTCAGCGCCTACACCCGTTCGATAGACCTTCTAGGCCGGCAACCGGACCTTGACGACCTGCAAGCCTGGCTGGACCGGGAAGCGCCGATATCCGTGCGCGTGATCACCGGTCAGGCCGGGGCCGGCAAAACACGGCTGGCGCTCGAGCTTTGCGAGCGGGCGGCGAAGGCCGATTGGCAAGCGGGGTTCGTTACACTTGAAGAACTGACACGTTTCGCGAAGCAGGGCGACCTCGATCTTTGGGACTGGAACGCCCCGACCCTGGTGGTGGTCGACTACGCCGCCGGCCAGGCCACGGCCTTGTCCGGTTGGCTCAGCAACCTGGCAAGCCGAGGGCTCGAACCCGGCTCTACGCGATTGCGAATCTTGCTGCTCGAACGCCAGGCCGATCCCACGGGCTGGTGGCAAACCGTGTTCGGCCGGGGCGGCGGCGACGCCAGGGCCGTGCAGGCCCTGCTCGACCCGTCGAAACCCGTAGCGCTGGCACGGCTTCGCGATCCCACGACCCAGCGCGCCATCCTGACAGCAACACTTGAACTCGCCGGCAGTTCCGAACGCCCACCGGAACCCGGCTCCGACCCCGCTTTCGACCAGCGCCTCGCCGAAATCGCTTGGGGCGGCGAGCCGCTGTTCCTGATGATGGCCGGACTGACGGCGGCCCAGGCCGGCATCGGTGCGGTCTTGGCGCTCAGCCGAGACAAACTGGCGTTTGAACCCGCTGATTCCGAACTCGCCCGCATTGGACGCGCGGCGCAAGCCCATGGCGTGCCTGAGCCCCTGCTGATCCACTTGGCAGCCATGACCACGCTACGCCAAGGCCTTGACCGCGAGGCGGCGCTGGCGACCGTTGAGCGTGAAAAGAGCGAACTTCACCACCAGGGCGCCCCCGACGCCCCCAAGATCCATGCTGCGTTGAACTCGGCGCTCAGGCACGAAGGCGGGCGCCTGCAACCGGTTCAACCCGACATGATCGGCGAGGCCCTGCTGCTGCGCGCCTGGGATCTCGAATCCCCCCGGGCCGAAACCGACAGCAGCGAAGCGGTCCGACGGGCCGCCGAGGTGGCCCACGGCCCGGTCGGCGAAAGCGTCATCCGCACCTGCCAGGATTTCGCCATCCACGGCCACCGCCTACCGCTCGACTGGCTTGACGTTGTGGGAGTCGCCGCGGCGGACCTGCCGACCCTGCTCAGCCTTCTCAATGCCTTGCCCGATCAAACCGTCGAACTCCGCGAACGAGCCCTTGACCTGCAGCAAAAAGCAGTCGATGGGCTACGCACAAAGGGCGCCGCCGACGTTTCGGACAAAGCCTCGCTGGCGACAAACCTCAACAACCTGTCGAACCGTCTGAGCGCCCTGGGGCGGCGCGAGGCGGCGCTGGCGGCGATCGAGGAGGCGGCGGAGATCCACCGCGCCCTGGCCGCCGAACGCCCCGACGCCTTCCGGCCCGACCTGGCCATGTCCCTCAACAACCTGTCGGGCCGTCTGGGCGACCTCGGGCGGCGCGAGGAGGCGCTGGCGGCGATCGAGGAGGCGGCGGAGACCTACCGCGCCCTGGCCGCCGAACGCCCCGACGCTTTCCGGCCCGACCTGGCCACGTCATTGGGGGCTTGGGGGCAGGTCCTGCGGGGCGCGGAGCGGCACGATCAGGCGGTGGCGGCATTCGCGGCCGGTATCGAGGCCCTGACGCCACAGTTCCTTGGGCTGCCCGAGGCGTTCGGGCAATTGATGGGGGCTCTTGTCCGGGAGTACGGGCAAAGCTGCGGCGAGGCGGAGCTGGAGCCGGACCAGGAGTTGCTGGGACCGGTTGTTGCCAAGCTGGTCGAGATGGGGGTTATCGAGCCGGGCGGCGATGACGACGGGGGCGAGGGGGAGGCGAGCTGAACAAACCGTAATCCGAGATCCCCGCACCAATCCGCCAGCCCTTCCGGAACCAACTCACAGACGACCGGGTCAAGTGGCCCAGCGAGCGCAGCGAGTGGCTGCTTGAGGCGGCGGCGGCTCCCCACGCTGGCTTGCGACCAGAAGCATTGCTTCCGGCTGCCCAGTGGCGAGCGTCCTTACTTTGCGATGTCGCGGGAGATGGGGCGTGAGGATGGGCACAAACTCAAAACCAAGCACCCCCACCCTGACCCTCCCCCATCGAGGGGGAGGGGAAAAACAAAAGCCCCCCCTCCCCCCGCCGCTTGATTGTCACGGGCCGGCGCATAATTTAAGGTCCGGGCCATGTCGCGAGCGAGCGCATGAGAACCGCCAGGGACTACACCCGTTCGGCCCTCAAGGGCGCCACCCGGCCGTTGGGCTGGGTGGACCGGGAGCGCAAGGGCGAGCTCGATTTTTGGCTCGACCACGCGCTGCCGCCCTCGTCGATCTACCAGATCACTTTTCGCGCCGCCGACGGCTGCAACCTGCGCTGCAAGACCTGCCACTTCAGCATGGATTACCGCAAGGGCCAGAAGACGCTCTTGATGGATCCCGAGCTGGTGCGCGAGGTGGTCGACCAGAGCCGTGGCTGGGTCAGCCTGATGGGCTTTTCGGCATCGGGAGAGCCCTTGATCAATCCCCAGATCGACAAGATGATCGGCTACGTCTCGGCTGCCGGCATCAAGTCGAAGATCGGCACCAATGCCATGCTGCTGACGCCGGATCTTTCCCGGCGCCTGCTGGAGGCCGGGCTTTCCATCCTCAAGGTCTCGATCGACGGCGCCACCGCCGAGACCTTCGAGACGGTTCGGGTGGGGGCGAGCTTCGAGAAACTCTGCGACAATCTCGAAGCCTTCTGGCGGCTGCGGAACGAGACGGGCGCCAAGACCAAAATCGTCGTCAACACCGTCATCACCAAGGACAACGAGCACGAAATCGAGGACATCAAAAAGAACTTCGCCCACATCGCCGACAAGTTCGCCGCCAAGTATCCCAGCACCTTCGGCATCATGTCGTCGCTCTGTGATTACTCGCCCTCGGCCATGACCCAGAAACGCTGCAACCAACTGGTCAAGCGCATGACCATCATCACCGACGGCCGCGCCACCATTTGTTGCGGCGACAACCAGAACGTCGGCGTCGTCGGCAACGTGCGCGAGACCAGTGCGCTGGAGGTCTGGCGCTCGGCGCTCTACAACGAATGGCGCGGCTACCACCGCAGCGGCCAGACGGAAAAGATCCCGTTATGTAAAGACTGCGTCTTTGGTTGAGCGCCACAGGCGCCCCCACGGGGGGTGATTCCCAAGGGACGGACATTGACTTACTATCGCGCCGGCTGACACTGGCGCGAGCCCCATGCTCTTCAATTCCCCTCTGTTCGTATTCGTTTTCCTGCCGCTGGCGCTAGTGGTCTTTTTCGTCGTGGCGCTTCGGGGCAAGAACCTTCATTGCGTGCTCTTTCTCGGGCTCGCCTCGCTGGTCTTCTACGGCTACTGGAACCCCAAGTACCTGGTCCTGATCCTGGCCTCGATCTGCGGCAACTTTGCCCTCTCGCAGGGCATCTGCCGGGCCCAAGGCGGCCGGCGGCGGATGCTGCTGGCCTTGGGCGTCGCCTTCAACCTGGGGCTCTTGGGCTATTTCAAGTACGCACTCTTTTTTGTCGAAAACGCAGCATTGCTGCTTGGCCGGGCCTGGTCGATCGAAGCCATCGTGCTGCCGCTGGCGATTTCCTTTTTCACTTTCCAGCAGATCGCCTACCTGGTCGATTGCTGGCGCGGCGAAACCTCACCGCCGGCGCTGGCGCGCTATCTCTTGTTCGTGGCTTTCTTCCCCCAACTGATCGCCGGGCCCATCGTTCACCACTACGAGATGCTGCCCCAGTTCGAGAAACTGGGCGAGCGGCCGCGGCTGGGCAACCTGGTGGCCGGGCTGACGATATTTTTCGCCGGACTGTTCAAGAAAGTCATCCTGGCCGACGGCGTCTCGGGCTACGCGGATGCGGTGTTCGAGGCCGTGGCGGCGGGCACGGCGGTGGGCGCGCTGGAAGCCTGGATCGGCTCTTTTGCCTTTGGTTTTCAGATCTATTTCGATTTTTCCGGCTATTCCGACATGGCCATCGGCCTGGCCCTGATGTTCGGCATTCGCCTGCCGCTCAATTTCGCCAGCCCCTACAAGGCCACCTGCATCATCGATTTCTGGCGCCGCTGGCACATGACGCTGTCGCGGTTTTTGCGTGAACACCTCTACTTTCCCCTGGGCGGCAACCGCGCCGGCTGGGCGAACCAGATGCGCAACATGATGATCGTCATGCTGCTGGGCGGGCTGTGGCACGGTGCCGACTGGGGATTCGTGCTGTGGGGCGGGTTGCACGGAGTTTACCTGGCGCTGAACCATGGCTGGCGCCGCTGGTCGCCGGAGGGCTTGAGATTGCGCCCCACGCTGGGCCGCGGCCTCACGTTGATCGCCGTGATCTTCGCCTGGGTGCCGTTCCGGGCCGAGACCTGGCCCGAGACCCAGGCGCTGTGGCTGGCCATGCTGGGCGGCGGCACTCAAGCGGGCTCGGCCATCAACGATCAGGGCCTGGCGCTGCTTTTGCTGGCGGCGCTCCTGGCCGTCGTCTGGACGCTGCCCAACACCCAGGACTGGAGCGGATTTGCCGAAACCGAAGCGAAACGCCTGCCGCGCTGGGCGCTTTGGCAAAAAACCGCACCCTGGGCCGCCTTCAACGCCGGCCTGGCTCTGGCTGCGCTGGCCGTCATGGTGGGCCGGCCCGAGACCCAGGAATTCCTCTATTTCCAATTCTGAAACATGACCGTATCGACCGCCCCCCTTTCCGAGCGGCGCTATGCAGCGCTCTATCTGGGTTTGCTGGCGCTGTTCCTGGTCGTCTTCGGGGCCGGCCTGCCGGCGCTGGGCGGGCTTTTCTTGTGGCGGGCCGGGGAATTCACGGCGCTCCCGGAAATCGTCGCCCGCCAGCAGGCCGACGGTTCCATTTACGGCAGCGCACTCCACGACGACGAATTCGCCCACAAGCTCGCCCTGGCCACGGCGCGCCGGGCCGAAGTGTTGGCGCTGGGCTCCTCGCGCGTGCTGCAGCTGCGCCAGGAATTCTTCCTCCGGCCTTTCACCAACGCCGGCCGGGCCATGAGTTCGCTGCGCGAGGGCGAGGAATTCCTGGCTGCGCTGCCGGCCGTCGCCCGGCCGCGGCTGATGATCATCGGGCTCGACCCCTGGTGGTTCAATCCCCAGCGCCCGGCCTATGCGCCGCGCCGGCCGCGCTCGGGCTTGAGCGTCGGGTTCCTGCACCTGGTGGCGGACTGGCTGTGGCAGGCCAAACTGGGTCTTGGCGATCTTTGGCGCGTCGCCGTCCGGGGCCGCAAGGCCAACGGCCTCACCAGCCATCCCGGCATCGGCGTCGCCGCCATTATCCGGGCCGCCGGCTACCGGGCCGACGGCTCGCGCGAATACGGCCGGCGCTATACGGCCCAGGACCCCACGTTCGATGATCAGGGATTCGGCAACACCCTGGGGCGTCTGGCCAAAGCAGACGGCCCTTTCGAGCACGGGGAACAGGCCGCCGCCGCCCGCTTCGCCCAGTTCGACGCCTTGCTGGCGGACCTGCGGGCGGATGGCGTCACGCCGGTGGTCATCATGACGCCGCTGGCCGGCCGCGTGCTGGCGGCCATGGACGGCATGGGCGTAGCGTTCGGCTACCTGGCCGAGGTGCGCACCTACCTGGCCGGCTTGCCGGTCGAATCCTACGACTTTCTCGACCCGGCGGCGCTGGGCGCCGGCGACTGCGAATTCGTCGACGGGTTCCATGGCGGCGAGGTGGTCTATCAGCGGGTTCTCCTGGCCATCCTCGAACGCAACCCGGCCAGCGCGCTGGCGCCGCTACTCGACGCCGCCGCGCTGCGTGCCGCGACCGCCGCAAGCGGCCGCGCCCTGGGCCCCCGAAGCGCGGCTGAATATTCCGCCACCGAAGCCGATTTCCTCGAACTCGGCTGCGCCAAAGCGGCAGGCGGGTCATAACCCCGCCCCGGGCAACGCTCGTAATCATGCCAAGAGCAAACGGAGAACCGGAATATTCATTCCACAGCAATATGTTAGGCGAAAACAAAAAAATAACCTGCGGGCGAGAACTTGCGCCGTGCGGCAAATCTGCGCAGAATAAAAATTACGTTGCGTTGGTAGCGGAGGGAATTTTTCTTGGCCCATGTCGAATATATGAATCGCATCCGCGACTACTATTTGTCGCAGGGATATGAAAAGTCCTATGTCTGGTCGCATTACGAAGAAGTTCCCTTCGTGCCACTGAAGAAACCCTTGTCGGAGTGCCAGGTGACGCTGTTTTCGACCAGCGACGTATCGATCAAGTCTGCTGCTGACGAAGGGCCGAGCGAGGCGGAAACCACGGTTGGCAACGTCTATTCGATCCCCTGGGACACGCCCCTGGACAAGCTCTATAGCCGCCAAGAGAGCTTCGACCGTTACGCCACGAGCCTCGATGACATCAACAGCTATCTGCCGCTCACCCGCCTGGACGAATTCGCGGCCGAGGGCCGGTTCGCTGGCCGCACCGCGAACTTCCACAACATCAATCGCGGCTACAGCCAGCGCATGATGCTCGAGCAAGCGGCGCCGGCCGCTTTGCGGAAATGCCGCGACGAAGCGGCCGACGTCGTCATCCTCACCCCGGTCTGACCCGTCTGCCACCAGACCGTGAGTCTGGTTGCCCGGCATCTCGAGAAACATGGCTATCCCACCGTGATCATCGGTGCCGCCCGCGACATCGTCGAGCATTGCGGCGTGCCGCGTTTCGTATTCACCGACTTTCCCCTCGGCAGCCCCTGTGGCGAGCCCTTCGACGTCGATATGCAGCACCAAATCGTTGGCCTGGCCCTCGACCTGTTGGAGACGGCCAGGGCGCCGCGCGCCACGCTCGAGGTGCCGATCGAATGGCGCGCCGGCGAGGCCTGGAAGGATAAGGTCTTCACCGTGGAGCAGCCCTTCCTGCCGCCCGCGGTGCATGAGCGTTGGATGAAGAGGAAGGAAGCCTACCGCGAGCAGAAAGCCGGGGGCGAGGCCTGACGGCGATGTTCTCCGACAGACGGTGCGGTCGCCGCGAATATCCGCTGCCCAATCGACCTCAGCCGCCGATCGCGCCGGCCTCGCGCAAGGCCCGGATTTGCGCCGGCGAATATGACAACAGCGATGCCAGCACGTCGTCCGTGTCGGCGCCCAATCGGGGCGCGGCGCCGGGCGGACGCAGCTGGGAATGGGAAAAGAAGAACGGCGAACCGACGGTGTCATAGTCCTCCAGCGCCCGTTCTCCCCCGTCCACAGCCACAACCATGCCGCGGGCCCGGACTTCGGGTGAAGCCAGGGCCTCCGACATTTGCCGCACATTGCCGACTACGATGCCGCTTGGCCGCATGCGGTCGATCCATGTCTGCCGCGGCTGTTCAAGCAAGGCGGCGCCGATTATCCGGTCCAAGTCTTGCCGGTTGGCGAGGCGATCCGTCATGGTACGGAAGCGCGGGTCATCGACCAGTTCCGGTCGTTGCAATACCTCCGTGCAAAGCATGCGGAATTGACGGTCGCTGCTGGCAATCAGGAGTACCGGCCCGTCGGCGCATTGGTAGATGTCCATAGGCGCCATGAACACCGATTTGTTGCCGACCCGTGGCATGTCCCGACCGGTGCTCAGGGTGCTGTGGGCATATGGCGTCATGGCGGCCAGGGTGCAGTCCAGCAGCGAGATGTCGACAAACTGTCCCTGACCGGTGCTGCCGCGGGCGATCAGCGCCGCCAAAACCGCCTGCCCCGCCATCGCTCCGGTCAAGCTGTCTATGATACCACCGCCGGCGCGGACCGGCGCGTTGTCGGCAAACCCGGTCATTTCCATCAAGCCGCTTTCCGCCTGCGCGATGGGGTCGTAACCACCGACGTCGCGTAGCGGACTGGTATGGCCGTAGCCCGTGACGGAACAGTAAATCAGGCGCCGATGCTGTTGGCGCAGGGTTTGATAATCCAGGCCATAGCGGGCCATTACGTTGGGTCGAAAATTCTCCGCCAGAATATCCGCCTGTAGGGCCAATGCGCGCGCTACCTCCCGGCCCTCGGGATGCCGCAGGTCGATGGCGATGCTGCGCTTGGAGCGGTTGACGCTGGTAAAAAAGCAACTTTCGCCGTCTTCCGTGTGCGGTGGAAAACCCCGTGTCTCATCACCCTTTGCCGGCTCCTCTACCTTCAGAACCTCCGCCCCCAGGTCAGCCAGGTTCATGGTCATATAGGGACCGGCCAGCATCCGCGTGAAGTCGAGTACGCGGATTCCGCTCAGCGGTGCATGGCATACCGTCACCGGCTGTCCTTTCGACCTATTGGGCGGCGTCCTGCTCCAAGGCCACCGCCTTGCCCTCGATGCGCAGTTCATCGCTGGCGTTATCGACGATGACGTGGTTGTCGTAGTAGGTCAGCGTCGGCCGTACGCCGAAGCGCTTTTCCATCATTGGCCACCAGTCGTCATCATACCAGGCTTCGGCTGCTTCCCTGGATTCCCACAGGTAGACGCCGCCGCCACCCTCGTCGCCGTTCAGGTAGTATTTGCGGATCAGTCCCGTCATCCCGAGATACATCGGCGCCGAGGCCTTACCCGCTTCGACCGCTTGTTCCTTGCTGCGTTTAGCGCCTGGAATTTGCACGATTGCGATGAACATCTCTGGTGGTTCCTTCAACAAGATTGACGTGCGCAGAATCAATTTGAACCCCTGCATCCATTGGCGCAAGAAGGGTTTTTGCTGAGGCGGATCTAGCGGACGGGGGAACGGGCGGTGTGGCGCGCCACACCATATCGATGGCGCTCCATGGCGAACCCGAATTGATCGTTCGGACTCCGCATCAGACCAAGCCGATCAGCATTTGCGCCAGGCGTTCGGGCTCGGTGACCATGCAGTCGTGGCCGGTGTCGATATAGAGGAGCTGCCAGTCGGGCGCCCGTTCGGCACGCTCGACGAACTGCTGCATGTAGCCCAGCGGCGTCTGGGTGCAACGGATGTAGGCCTTGCATGGCACGCCCTCGCCGGCACCCGTAAGCTTGGAGGCCTGCTGGAAGGTGGCGAAGGGCTGGGGCGTGCAGTGGCCGTTGACCCAGGCGGCCTGGGCGGGGTCGGTGACGCCGTAGAATTCCGCCGGCACCGGCGGCAGTTGCCAGCCGTTGTGATCGGCCGCCGCCTGCTTCATGGCCTGGCGCCGCTCGGGCACCTGGAAATCGAGCGCCGAACGGCCGTCCTCGGGCACGATGGCGTCGAGGTATATGAGTCCGGCCAGGCGTTCGGGCAGCCGGTCGGCGACGCCGCCGACCACCAGGCCGCCGTAGCTGTGGCCGACCAGCACGGCGCCTTCCAGATCCTCCCAGACCAGCACGTTGACGATATCCTCGATGTGGCTGTCGAGGTCGACCTCGGGCGTCGCCAGATGGGCGCGTTCGCCGAGCCCGGTCAGCGTCGGCGTGAAGACCTGGTGGCCCCGGCCGCGCAGACTGGCCGCCACCTCACGCCAGCACCAGCCACCGTGAAAGGCGCCGTGGACGAGAACGAACGTGGTCATGAGATTTCTCCCTGCTGCCCGGTCAGAACTATCCCATCCCGCCCGGCACCGCCAGCGGTCCGGCCCCTGCCTTGGAAAGCCGGTCGGCCAGGCGCGTGGTTTCGGGCAGCCGGAAGCGCGGCGTGGCGCGCAGCACCAGATCGATGGCGCTGGCCAGCGACACCCGGTGGCCGATCGAGACATAAAGCGGCTTGACCCCGGCGCGGCTGCACAGCACGGCGCCGATGACCTCGGTGTCTCCGCCCTCACCGTGCAAAAGCGGCACCCAGTCGCCCTTGGCCGGACCGGGCTCCGCGTGGCGGCCTATCAGGCGCGACTTGGCGACGCCGATGGTGGGCAGATCGAGCAGCACGCCGAGATGGCAGGCCAGGCCGAAGCGGCGGGGATGGGCGATACCCTGGCCGTCGCAGAGCAGCAGGTCGGCTGGTGCTGCCAGTTTTTCGCAGGCTGCCAGCATCGCCGGCGCCTCGCGGAACGAGAGCAGCCCGGGCACGTAGGGAAACTTCGTGGCCTGGCGCGCGATGGCGTACTCAAGAGGCTCAAGCGTGGCCATATCCAGCACCACGAGCGCCGCCTTTGCGATACGGCCCCGCGCCTCGAAACCGACGTCGGCGCCGGCGATGCGGTGCACGGCACCGAAGCGGTCGCGGCGCTCGACCCGGCCGGTCAGGCGGTGTTGCAGCTCCCTGGCCTGGGCCAGCGTCCGGGGCCAGGCATGGCGGCGGTTCTGTTTCACGCTTTCTCCCCGCCAGTTGTTGCGCCAGCATACGTTGTCTCAGAGGCCCGAAAACGTTAATAATGGTGTCGGGCTCTACCACCGGAGCCAATCGGGGGCGGCGAAACGGCGGCAATGCAAACCAACATTCTCCGTTTCTTGAAGTTGACGCTCGATTCGGTTCGCGATCTGGCGCCGATCATCGTCGTCATCGGATTTTTCCAGCT
>JASLXG010000116.1 GCA_030740435.1 Alphaproteobacteria bacterium
AGGGTCCGTAGGGGACTTCCACCCCCAAGTCGTCGCCGGGCCACCACAGCCCGGCAAATGGTGCTTTCGCACCGTGCGCCATGCCTGGCACACCGCCCCCGCGGAGGCTGCGGACCGCAGGTCCGCCGCCGTGAGCGACAAAAAGTGCAACATGAGCGACCTTAAGAACTTCTACCCCGCCAGCTTGCCAGCCAAATTCCCGCCACCACACCGGCCAGGCCCAATCCGAACAGCAGCGAAACCGTTTCGCCCAGAAGCCAGGCTCCCGCCGCCGTTGCCACGATCGGCGCCAGGGGCACGAAGATGGCGGTGCGCAAGGGCGAGAGGCGGCGTAGCGACCAATTGAAGAGCACGAACGAAAGCGCGCCGCCGCCGATACCGAGGAAAGCCACGGCGCCCCAGCCCGAGGGCCTGAGCGAGGCCACGCCCTCGGCAATGCCCTCGACTGCCGCCAGCGGCAGCAGCAACGCCACGCCGCTGGCCATGGCCACGGTGCTGACGGCGGCGGCGCCATGGCGGGCCAGCAGGCCGGGCGAGAAGGCGTTGTAGGTGGCGCCGCACATGACGGCGCCGAAGAACATCAGCTCACCCGTCCAGTTGCCGCCGCCTCCGGCGCTGTCGGCGAATGCCTTCTCGCCCAGCGCCAGGCTGACGCCCACCACCGACATGACGGCGGCCAACAGCTTCAGCGCGGTGAAGCGCTCCTGGCCGCGCAGCGCCGAGAGGGACATGGTGAGCAGCGGAATGAGGGAAAAGATCACGGCGCCGCGCGAGGCCGGGATGTGCTGCAGCCCGGAATTCACTAGCCACTGAAATATGCCGAACTGGAAGGCGCCCAAGAGCGCCATGCGCCAAAGATCGGCCCGCCCCAGCCGGCCGATGCCGTGCAGGCAAAAGGGCAGCAGGCAAAGCGCCGCCAGGCCGTAACGCAGCGTGGCCAAGGTCGCTGGCGACGTTTGTTCCATGACGAAGCGGATGGCGACGAAGGAAAGCCCCATCAGCACGCCGCTCATGGTGGCGGCGGCCATGGGCAGCAGGGTCCGGTTAACGTTCAAGCGAGCCACATCACACTGGTCCGGCTCTGGTTATGGCGCGATTTGGCCTCGGGCACCACCTGTGATTGGATGGCGCCATGAGCGCCGAGTTTCTCCTGACCTCGCTGATCGTGGTGCTGGTGCCCGGTATCGGCGTCACCTATACGCTGTCGTGTGGCCTCTTCCGCGGCCGCCTGGCCAGCGTCGCCGCGGCCTGCGGCTGCACCACCGGCATCCTGCCCCACATGGCGGCCGGCATCTTCGGCCTGGCGGCGCTGCTGCACGCCAGTGCGCTGGCCTTCCAGGGCGCCAAGTTCGTCGGCGTGGCCTATCTGCTCTATTTGGCCTGGGGCATCTGGCACGATACGGGCACCCTCAAGGTGGCCAAGCCCGAGGGCGTGGCGGGGCTCGGCACCATCATCGTGCGGGGTTTCCTGATCAACATTCTCAATCCCAAGCTCTCGATCTTCTTCTTGGCTTTCCTGCCCCAGTTCGTGGCCGCCGACGCCGCCCGGCCCATCGCCACCATGGTCGGGCTGGGATTGGTATTCATGCTGATGACGCTGGTGATTTTCGTGATGTATGGCCTGGCCGCGGCGGGGGTGCGGACCTACGTCATCTCGTCCGACCGCGTCATGACCTGGAGCCGCCGCGGCTTCGCCGCCAGCTTTGCTGCCCTGGCCACCAAGCTGGCGTTCAGTGAGACGTAGGCCGCATGGCCGCAGACCGAATATCCGCGGTGAAAGTGGTGGAAAGTGGTGACAGGCACCACTTTTTGACGACCAAGCCCCTGTCGCTAACTTCCTGATTATCCAGGAAAAATGGCAGAAAAAATGGGGACAGGGACCACTTTTCCCCCGCCCCGCCGGCTCTAGCCCGGCGGCGCCGACTGGGCCGTGTGGCCGAGATGGCGGGTGCGGTGGTGGTAGTCCTGTTCGCCCTTGACGACGCGGTGGTAGGCCGTGTTGAAGACGCTGTAGGCGCCGCAGCGCGTGCAGTCGACGTCGTTGCCGTAGCAGCAGAAGGTACGCTCGAAGCTGCCGCCGTCGCCCATGTAAAGCGGCAGCGTCGCCATCATCAGGCAATTCTCGCCGCGCTCGCCGGTGAACTCCATGCAGCGCTCCGACTTCATCAGCTCGAGCGAGCCGACGTGCGATTTGACCAGCTTGGGATATGTTCGCTTGAGGGCGATGAGGCGGTCGATGTCCTTGTCGCGGTCGCGCAGATCGTCCCAGCCCAGGCCCGTGTCGTCGTTCTGGCGCGGCACGTAAAGCGTGAAGGCGACGCCGTTGACGGGCCAGTCCTGGACTTGCTCGACGAACTCCTCCATGCCCTCCGCGTTCTGGGCCGTCACCGTCATCTGCAGCATCACCGTGGTGCCGTCGCCCAGGTCGCGCTTGGCGATTTCCTCTTTGACTTTCTCGAAAACGCCCGCGCCGCGGATGCTGTCGTTGAGTTCCTCCGGGCCGTCCAGCGATACCGTGACCAGGCCGCCGGGCAGCTTGGGAATGCCGTAAAAGGCGTTGGTGACGATGGCCGGCAGCTCGAAAAGCTTGGTCGCCTCCATCACCAGGTCCTTGCGGATCATCGGCTCGCCGCCCATGAAGAGCATGGATTTGATGTTGTGCTTGTCGCGCAACTCACGCAACTGATGCAGCATGGTGGCATCGTCCATCTTGTCGCGCGGCCGGTTGGGATTGTCGGCCCGGAAGACGAAGCAGTGCGTGCATTCGAGATTGCAGGCGTTGGTCACGTTGACCAGCGCCGTGGCGTAGTCGCGCTCGCCGAAATCGGTGGGATCGCTGAGTTCGGTTGCTGCTGCCATGACGGACCTCTCAAGTTGCCTTGGCGATCGGCGCTATTCTAGCGCTTGATCGGGCGCTACAGCGATGCCTTTTTCGGCTTGGTAGGCGGCTAGCGCCCTCTCGAATTCGGCGACCTCTGCGGCCGGCACGGGCTCGCCGCATTCGTAACAGGCGTTATCGTGGCGGTCGAACCAGCGGCAGCCGCAAGCCTCGCAAGCAAGCTCCGGCGCCCCTGAGGGATTGCGGAAGATCACCGGCAGGCCCCCATGTAAGAGAGCCCGAGGCTCTCGAAAAAGTCCTCGAAGCCGAGCTCGGCCAACTCGTCCAGCGGGCGCATGACGAAGGACAGGATATCGCCCGAGCGAATACCGTCCCGCACTGCCGTGGCCAGGTCGTTGCCGGCTGCGGTCAGGGATTCCACCACTGCGTCCTCGGCCACCCAAAGCATATCGACGCCGGCCTCGGCATAGCCCGGGAAGGGCTGGCTGGCGGTGTTGACGCCATCGGCGCCGACTTCCCAGACCAGCATCGGCCCCTGCCCGCCATCGACGATCTGGCGCGCCACCACCCCGATACGAGCACCGCTTTCGAGCTCGGAAAACATCCAAAATGCGCCCGTGGCGCCGCCTAGAGGCGGCAGCCCAGGCGGTAGCCTTCGTGGATGGCCTGGTCCAGGCCGCGCGGCATGATGGCGTCGCCGATGCCGTGCAACTCGTCGACCATCCATTCCAGGCCCTGGAAGAGCTCCTGGTTGGGTTGGCGTTGGCTGGCGATGACGCTGTCAGCCTCGAGGAAGACCTCGCCCGAGCCGTTGGCCAGGGCGACGCCGCCGAGCCGCACCTCGACCACCCGGGTTTCGGTCAGCGTGGTCACGCCAAGCTCGCCGAGCCAGGCGCTGTGGCGCCACTTCCAGGTCGGCGAGACGTCGCCGGCGATGCGCTTGGCGGCCTCGACCACGGTCACCTCGCGGCCCTCGCCAGCCAGCGATTCGGCCAGCGTCAGGCCCACCTTGCCGCCGCCCAGCACGACCACGCGCTGGCCCGTCTCGGCCCGGCCGGCCGCCACCTCGGCGCCATCGAGCAGGATACCGTTGGCCTCGGCCGCAACCGGCTGGTCGAGCACCATGCGCGAGCCCGCCGCCACCACGGCAACGTCGTAGTGGTGCAATACGCTGCGCATCAGCTTGGGATCGACCTCGGTATCGAGCTTGACCTCGATGCCCAGTTTCTCCGCCACCACCCGGTAGTGCCGCACCAGCGTCATCAGATCGGCGCCGTGGGCGCGGTCGTGGGCGGCATAGCCCATCAGCGCGCCGCCCACCGCCGGGCCGCGCTCGAAAACCGTAACCTTGTGTCCGCGCTTGGTGGCGGTGATGGCGCACTCCATGCCGGCCGGGCCGGCCCCCACCACCATCACGGTCTTGGGCGAAGGCGTGGGCGTGATGCGGTATTCGGGCTCGTATTCGTGCCCCAGCGCCGGGTTGACGGTGCAGGTATAGGGCAGGTCGCGAAAAAGCCGCGACAGGCAGTTGAGCGAGCCGACGCAGACGCGTTTTTCCTCCAAGCGGTCTTCGCGCGCCTTGTGGATCAGCTCAGGATCCGCCAGCATGGGCCGGCAGACCTCCCAGAAATCGAATTCTCCTTCCGCGATGCAGCGATCGGCATCGACCGGATCCGGAAGGCGCACGCCGAAGGCCACGGGCACGCTTGCCGGCAGCACCTGACGCGCACGCACCGCCAGGCGGTTCCAGTGGCCCGGTGCCACGTCGCGGCCGATCGAGGATTCCGGCGCTTCCTGCCAGCCCACGGTGACGCTGACCATGTCGACGCCGGTCTGGCCGGCGATCTCGATGATCTCGAAGCAGTCGTCCTCATCGCCACCGCCCCATTTGTCCATCAATTCGGCGCCGTTGAGGCGCACGATGAGGGGGTGTTCGTCGCCGATTTTCTCTTTGATGGATTCGATCAGCTCGACCATGAACTGGCAGCGCCCTCGCGTCGAGCCACCGTATTCGTCAGTGCGCTTGTTGGTGAAGGGCGAGTTGAAGTTGGCCAGCAGATAGCCCATGAAGCTGGTCAGCTCGACGCCGTCGAAGCCGGCCCGGATGGCGCGCTCGGCGGTCTCGGCATGTTCGGTGATGCAGAAGCGGATGTCGTCCTTGGTCATCTCGCGCGGCGGCCGGAAGTGGGGCAGCGTCTGCGGCACCACCGAGGGCTGCACGCAGTAGCCCAGATCGATGCCGCCGTAGCGCCCGGCGTGCAGCAACTGCTGGATGGCGACGGCGCCGGCCTCGTGAATGTAGCCGGCGATGGTTTCGAACTGGGGCATGAACTTGTCGTCAAAGAGAGCGATCTGGCTCCAATAGGCCTTGCCCTCGCCCGAGGCGTCGGGCGAGGCGCCCTGGTTGGTGACGATGCCGGCCCCGGAAAAGGCGATGACCTTGGTGCGGGCCAGCTCGCGCTCGCTGATGAAGCCCTCGCGGCTGTTGAAGTTGGAGACGCAGCAGGCCCCGAACTTGATGCGGTTGGCGCTCTCGAAGGGGCCCAGCGTGCCCGCCTTGAAAAGATCGGGAAGCTTGGCGATGCCGGGATCGGCGGTCATGACGCGGCCCTTTCCTGTTCGACAGTTTCGGCGATCTGCTCGCGCAACAGGCGCCGCATGATCTTGCCGGCCGGGCTGACGGGATAGCTTTCGACCACTTCCAGGCGTTCCGGCAGCTTGAACTTGGCGATCTGCTTTTGCATGAGGAATTCCACCAGCTCCGCGAGATCCATGCCCTGGCCCGCTTTAAGAATGACGAAGGCGCAGGCCTTTTCGCCGTAGGTCTCGTCGGGCATGGCCACCAGGATGGCGTTCTCGACCTTGGGGTTGCCCAGGATCAGGTTCTCGATCTCGTCGCAGCTTATCTTTTCGCCGCCGCGGTTGATGAGATCCTTCTTGCGCCCCTCGGTGTAGACGTAGCGGCCCTTTCGCCGCACCACGTCGCCCATGTGGTAGAAGCCGTCGGGCTCGAAGGCCGAGGCGTCGGCTTGCGCGTTGTTGTAGTAGCCGCGGATGGTATAGGGCCCGCGGGTCAGCAGCTCGCCGCTTTGGCCGTCGGCCACTTCGTTGCCCTGGCCGTCGACCACCTTGATCTCGTCGGCCGGCCCGGCCGGGGCGCCCGAACTTTCCAGCACGTATTCCTCCTCGGCATCCAGCGGCACCATGTTGATCAGGCCCTCGGCGGTGCCATAGGTCTCCTGGAAATGGCAGCCCACCAGATCGCGAACCTGACGCCTGAGCTCGGGCTGCAGGCGGGCGCCGCCGTTTTGCAAGACCTTAAGCGTGCTCAGGTCGTAGTTGCCGGCGATGCCGGACTTGAGCCAGCCGGTGACCACCGGTACGGCCGTCGAGGTCATGGTCACGCCTTCGCTCTCGATCAGGCCGAACACCGTGGCCGGGTCGATCTCAGGCGCCAGCACCACCCGGCCGCCGTGCCACAGCGCGCCCAGCACGCCGGGCGAGGCCAGGGTGTAGTTGTGGCCCATGGGCAAGAGCGCGAGATAGACGGTTCGCGGGCCGATCTCGGCCACCACGCTGCAGCTGCGAAAACAGCAGAGGTAGTCTTCGTGGCTGCGCGGGATCAGCTTGGGCAGCGCCGTGGTGCCGCCCGATAGCAGCATCAGCGCCACCTCGCCCGCGTCGGGGCGGCGGGCGCTGAGCAACGCCTCGGCGTCGTCGCCCAGCGGCCGAGCCAGTAACTCTGCTATCGAGACCTGGCCTGGGCCCGCCTCGCCGGCCACGATGACGTGTTCGAGGTTCGGGTTTTCGGCCTGCATCTCGGCCGCCATCTGGCGGTAGTCGAAGTCGCGGATCTGGTCGGGAATGAGATATCCCCGGGCGCCGGAATGGCCGAGGAAGTGGCGGATCTCGTTGTGCCGATGGGGCCTCAGCGCCATCACCGGGATGACGCCGATCTTCTGCAGCGCAAAGAAGGCGAAGACGAATTCGGGAATGTTGGGAAGCTGCATGACGACACGGTCGAGGGGCTTAAGCCCAAGCTTGGCGAAGTGGTAGGCCAGATGATCGGCGGCCTGTTGCACCTGGGCAAAAGTGTAGCGCCGCTGGCCATAGGATAGCGCCTCTCTCTCGCCATGCTCGGCCGCCATCTGGTCCAGCACCTGGCCCAGCGTCAGCCCCAGCCAATGGCCCTCACGGCGATAACGCGCCGCCACCTCGGCCGGGTAGGGGGTGCAACCTTCGAGCATAATGTCCCTCCAAAAAACAAGGTCTTGGCCAACTATAACACCCTGCACCGCGGCCGGCATGGCTTGCGGCGCCAGCGCCCCAGCGCCAATAATGAACGCCGTTATTTTTCCCTACCGAGGCCCCGCCATGAGCGCCGACGATTTCACCTGGACCCCCGACGCCGCCATCATCGCCGAGAGCAATCTCATGGCCTTCATGCAGCGCCACGACGTGGCTGATTACGCTGCCCTGCTGAAACGTGCCGAGGCCGATCCCGACTGGTACTGGAACGCCGTGCTCGAGGATAACGACTACCGCTTCTACCGGCCCTACGACCGCGTGCTCGACACTTCAAAGGGCGATGCCTGGGCCGAGTGGTGCGTCGGCGGCACCACCAATGCGGTGCTCAACTGCCTCGACAAATGGCGCGGCACGCCGACTTATGAGCGCGACGCCATTTCCTGGGAGGGCGAGGACGGTTCGCGCCGCCTGCTCTCCTACGCCGAGCTCGACGCCGAGACCTGCCGCCTGGCCGGCGGCCTCGCGGGCCTGGGGCTGGGACAGGGCGACGTGGTCGGGGTCTACATGCCCATGCTGCCCGAGGCCGTGGCGGCCTTTCTCGCCATCATCAAGATCGGCGGCATTGCGCTCCCGCTGTTTTCCGGCTTCGCCGCCGAAGCCGCGGCGACGCGCATGAACGACGGCGGCGCCAAGGCGCTGATCCTGGCCGACGGCTCGCTCAGGCGGGGCCGGCCCATCGACATGAAGGCGGTGGCCGACCAGATGGCGGCGGAGGTGCCGACGCTCGAGCACGTCGTGGTCTTCCGCCACTTGGGACTTGAAGTGAATTGGCAGGAAGGCCGCGACCACTGGTGGTCGGACCTGATAGCCGACCAGCCCGAGGCTGCGCCGAGCGAGGAGATGGGGGCCGAGGACCCCATGCTGCTGGTCTTCACTTCGGGCACCACGGGCAAGGCCAAGGGCACGGTGCACAGCCATTGCGGCTTCGCCAACAAGGTGGCGCTCGATCTCGGCCTGATGATGGACCTCAAGCCCTCGGACCGCATGCTCTGGATGTCGGACATGGGCTGGCTGGTGGGGCCCATCATCATCATGGGCAACCTGGTGCGGGGCAGCACCATCGTGCTCATCGAAGGCGCCCCCAACTTCCCCGAATCGGACCGCATGTGGCGGGTGGTGGCGGATCACCAGGTGTCGTTCCTGGGCATCGCGCCCACCGTGGCGCGCTTGTTGATGGCTTATCCCGAAGAAGACCTGACGCGCCACGATCTCTCGAGTTTGCGCATCTTCGCCTCAACCGGCGAGCCCTGGAACCCCGATAGCTGGCTGTGGCTCTTCGAAAAAGTCGGCGGCGGGCGGCTGCCGATCCTCAATTATACCGGCGGCACCGAGATCGGCGGCGGCATCCTGACCACCACCGTCATCCACCCCATGCGGCCGTGTTCCTTCACCGGCTCGATCCCCGGCCACGGCGCCGATATCGTCGACCAAGACGGCAACCCAGTGGCGGTGGACGAGGTCGGCGAGCTGGTCATGCGCGTCCCCTCCATCGGCCTCACCCGCGGCCTCTGGCAGAACCGGGAACGCTATCTCGATACTTATTGGAACAAGATCCCCGGCCTCTGGGTGCATGGCGACTGGGCCAGCCGCGACGCCCAAGGCCTGTGGTACGTGCACGGCCGTTCCGACGACACCATCAACGTCGCCGGCAAGCGCACGGGCCCGGCCGAAATCGAATCGCTGCTGCTGAATACCGGCCGCATCGCCGAAGCCGCCGTCATCGGCGTGCCCGACGAGATCAAGGGCTCGGCGATAGTTTGCGTCGTGGTGGCGGTGGCGGGCGAAGAGGCGTCGGACGAGCTCCGCGGCGCCCTTTCGTCCGCCGTGGTGGCCGGTCTCGGCAACCCCTTCCGGCCACGCCAGATCGTCTTCGTCGGCGATCTGCCCAAAACCCGCAACATGAAAATCATGCGCCGCGTCGTGCGGGCAGTTTATACGGGCCAGGATCCGGGGGATTTGGCCTCGTTGGTCAATCCCGAGGCGGTGGAGGGGTTGAAGGCGGTGTTGGAGGGGTAGAATTTGGCCAAAGCCGAAATCAGGGATACAATCAAGCCATGACCAAACTGCTCGACAGCGCCATCGAACAAGCCCGCCGCTTGCCGGCGGAGCGGCAGAACGAGGTGGCTGAAATTCTGCTGACCGTCGTTGCTCAAGACGAGCCCGAGGCACCTCGCTTGGGCGAAGAACAGACGGTGGAAGTCCGTCGCCGGCAAGCGAACCGGACCTACGCCAGCGACTAACAATCTGCATCGCACCAAAGCTGAACCACTTCCAGCGAAATATGCTCGATCTGGAGCCGACAATTTAGGTGCCGCCACATCATTTTGTAGTCGACCTTTCATTCGCCTGCCTGATCCGGAAGCACCAACCGCCGAAGAAACAAAATCGATAGAGGCAAGTGAGGTATTGCCTATTTGGCAATCTAGAGAAATTGACGCTCTGTTAGATCGCAGCATTTTCGATCCGGCCTCCTTTGGTCGTGTAAAGTTTCACGACTCAGAAGTCGAATACTATCTCTCAGCATGTTGGTTATTGAGCTGTCGAGAAGCTGGCCAACCGTACTCAAAGATAAGGCGTTTTTTAATTGGCGAAGTCGCAGGTGACCATCAGCCAATTCTGTCTCGAAGGCAAATTCTTGGTTGGTTGGCGACAATCTCAGATGAAATACGACAAGACGCTATTGACGCAGCTCCTGACGTTGTCTTGTATTGCGGAGATGCGTCACAAATTCCAATTGAACAATGCGATAGCCATAGCGGCCGTACGTCGTCGCCAATTCAATAACTGCGCCCGTCAGGGCGTCCTCATCATCGCGCGCCCGTGCTGCATAGCGCTG